>NZ_JBEYVJ010000007.1:0-60678 GCF_040643935.1 Kitasatospora sp. NPDC047058
GGGCAGCTGCGGCGGACCGTCTGGCAGACCGCCGGCGCGTCCGGCGGCCTGGACGCCGGGCTGCTCGCCGACCGCCCCACCGAGGAGCGCGCCCGCCCGTACTGGACGGTCACCTGGGCCGTCCCGGTCGGCGCCGACGGCGGCCCGCAGCGGCCCGCGGTCGCCCCGGTGCTGCACGCGCCCACGCCCAGCGACGAGCCGCTCGGCCTGCCCGCGCTGCTGATCGCCTCCTACCCGCTGGACTCCACCCGCCGGCACGTCGCCCCCGGCCCGCTCACCGACTTCCTCACCGAGCGCGCCGCCGACGCCTACGCCGACCTGCTGCGCGCCCGCGGCGCCGACCTCGGCTCGCTCGGCCTGGTGCCCGGCCCGCTCGGCGACGGCGCCCTGGACAACGCGCTGCGCGCCGCGATCCTCTCCCGGCTGCCCGGCACGCCGTTCCTGCCCCACCCCGGCCGGGTCGAGGAGGACACGCCCGCGCTGCGGCCGCGGGACGCCACGCTCCTGGAGGGCGCGGACGGCTCGGTGGTCGAGGCGCTGGCGCCGATCTTCCCCGGGCTGCTGCCGGCGGGCCTGGAGCGCCGGACCGAGCTGCGGGTGCTGAACGTGCGCCGGGTGCCGCTGGCCGAGGTGGTCGACCAGCTCGGCGGCCTGGACCGCGAGCCCGCCTGGTGGCGCAACCTGTACGCGGCGCTCGGCGCGGCCGACCCGGAGGCGCTCGGCGCACTGCCGGTGCCGCTGGCCGACGGGCGGACGGTCACCGGCCCGCGCCGCGTCCTGCTGCCCTCCGACGACGCCGACTGGGCGGCCTTCCCCGGCTACCCCGGGTCGCTGGCCGGCGCGCTGGCCCTGCTCGACCTGCGCCTGGCGCACCCGGAGGCGGCGCACCCGCTGCTGGCCAAGCTCGGGGCGGGCACCGCCACCCCGGCCGGCGTGCTGGACACGCCCGAGGTGCGGGCCGCCGTCGCCCGCTCCTACGCGCTGGCCGAGGACGACCTGGAGGCCGCCGTCGACCTCGCCGACTCGGTGCTCTCCCTGGTGAAGGCGGCCGCCCCGGCGGTCGGCGAGCACCCGTGGCTGGCCCGGCTGGCGCTGCTGGACGACGAGGGCGAGCCGGCCCGCGCGGGCGAGCTGATCCTGCCCGACAGCCCGCTGGCCGCGGTCGCCCGGGAGGACGACGCCGGCTGGGTGGACGACGAGCTGCTGGACCGCTGGGGCCCGGACGTCCTGGCCGCCGCGGGGGTGCTGGCGGACTTCGTGCTGGTCCGCGCCGAGGACGTGGTGCTCGACCCGGACGACCTGGAGCGGCTCGACCCGACCGCCCCCGCCGACCGGGCCGCCGGCGGCCACCCCACCGGCCTGCTGGACGAGGCGCCGGACGGCCTGGCCGAGTGGGCCGAGGACGCCCTGGAGGCGCTGCACGCCGACGACGAGGACGCGGTGGGCGTGCCGCCGGTCGCCGCCGAGCTGCTGGCCGTCCGCGACCTCGACCTGGTGGACGACGACGCCTGGCCGGAGGCGCTGGCCGCGCTGGCCCGCCCGCCGTACCGGGACGCCGTGGTCAACCCCGTCCGCACCCTGCTGCCCGACGGCTCGTACGCCGACCTGCCGCCGTACACCGCCTGGTGGCTGCGCGACCACCCGGTGCTGGACGGCCGCGAGCCGGCCGGCCTGCGTGCGGCGGGCGCCGACCCGCTGCTGCGCGGCCTCTACGACGAGGCCCGGACCACGCTGGACGAGCAGTTCCTGCACGCGCTGGGCGTGCGCACCACGCTGGCCGCGCTGCTGGCCGAGCCGCACGGCCCGGAGGAACTGCTGGACCGGCTGACCGACCCGGCCTCCGAGGTCGGCCACCGTCAGCTGCACGGCATCCACACGGCACTGGCCCGGGTCGAGGCCGAGCGGGTCGAGCCGCTGGACGTCGTCCGGGCGCTGCCCCCGCTCGACCCGGAGACCGGGCGCCGGCCGGCCCGCACGGTGCTGGTGGACGCCACCGAGGCGGTCGTCGCGGACGCCCCCGACCTGGTGCAGCTCCTGCACCCGTACCCGCTGCTGCCGGTCGCCCCGGCGCTGGCCGCGGACCTCGCCGAGCGGCTGCACGTCTCGCTGGCCAGTGAGGTGGCCGGCGGCCGGGTGCTCTCCGAGGGCGTGCTGCACCGGGTGCCCGCCGTGGTCCGGGAGCTGCTGCCCGGCTGCCCGGTGGCCTACGAGGAGCACGAGGAGCTGCTGGTGGTCGGCCCGGACGGCGACGAGGCCGCCGTGGACTGGCGGTGGGACACCGCCGCGGACACCCCGGAGGCGCCCTACGACCCGGATGCGGCCGAGGCGGAGGACGAGGACGACGAGTTCGAGCTGCCGCCGGTGGCCGGGCTGCTGCACGCGGCCACCCCGGAGGGCCTGGCGGCCGGCCTGGCCTGGTCGGTCGGCCAGTGGCACCGCCGGTTCGAGGTGCTGGCCGCGCTCACCGAGCCGGACCGCGCCTACGAGCTCTCCGCCGCCCGGGACTTCGAGGGCTAGCGGGTCGGCGGGCTACGAGGGCCGGCCGGTCGTCGGGCCGGCGGGTCAGCGGGTCAGCGGGTCCGTCCTCCGGGGCGGACCCGCCCGCCGCGCCGGAGCCTCCGGTAGAGGCCGGCCGTCGTCGCCGGCCAGACCACCGCGACCAGCAGCTTCGCCGCCCTGGGCACCCACGGCTCCGAGGGGACGGCCACCGCCGTGGCCGTCATCACCCAGCCCGCGCCCAGCAGCGCCGACACGGTCAGCCCGGCCGCCAGCAGGCCGCCGAGGAAGGCGGTGAACGCCTCCACCTGTCCGGTCTCGCGCTCCGCCTGCCCGGCTCGGGGCTCCGCCCGCCCGCTCCCGCGCTCCGCCTGCCCGGCTCGGGGCTCCGCCCGCCCGCTCCCGCGCTCCGCCTGCCCGGTTTCGCGCTCTGTTTCCCCGCCCCTGCCCCGGTCGGTCATGTCGGCACCCCCTGGAGGCATCATCCACGGCGGGCGGGCCGTCCGGGCGCAGACCGCGGGACCGGCGTGTCAGGCGTCCGCCCTGCGCCTCATGAAGCGCCAGGTGATCTCCAGCGTCACACCGGCGATCAGCGCGATGACGACGGCGATCCACGGGTCCCGGGTGCCGGCCAGCGAGAGCTCGAAGAAGTCCGACAGCGCCGGCACCATCAGGACCAGCGCGAACGCGCCGGCCATGGTGCCGATCAGCAGCAGCCGCCACCAGTTGTACGGGCGGGCGACGATGGCGAGCACCCAGAGCGCGACCAGGAACAGCGTCAGGGTGGCCACGCTGGTGTCGGCCTCGAGGTCGGTGGCGTGGTTGGCGCGGGCCAGCGCGTAGGCGACGAAGGTCGCGGTGCCCGCGATGATGCCGCCGGGCACGGCGAACCGCAGGACGCGGCGCACGAAGCCGGTCCGGGCCCGCTCGTTGTTGGGCGCCAGCGCCAGGAAGAAGGCCGGCACGCCGATGGTGAGCGTGGAGAGCACCGTGGAGTGCCGGGGCAGGAACGGGTACGGCGAGTGCGTGAAGATCACCAGCAGGGCGAGCAGCACCGAGTAGACCGTCTTCACCAGGAAGAGCCCGGCGACCCGCTCGATGTTGCCGATCACCCGGCGGCCCTCGCCGACCACCGAGGGGAGGGTGGCGAAGGAGTCGTTCAGCAGCACGATCTGGGCGACCGCCTTGGTCGCGTCGCTCCCGGTGCCCATCGCCACGCCGATGTCGGCGTCCTTGAGGGCCAGCACGTCGTTGACGCCGTCGCCGGTCATCGCCACGGTGTGCCCGCGGGACTGCAGCGCGCCGACCAGCTCGCGCTTCTGCTGCGGGGTGACCCGGCCGAACACCGTGGTCCGCTCGGCGGCGTCGGCGAGCCCGGCGGGCTCGGCGGGCAGCGTCCGGGCGTCCAGCGGGTTTCCGGCCCCGGGCAGGCCGAGATGGGCGGCGACCGCGCCGACCGAGACGGCCGCGTCGCCGGAGATCACCTTCGCCTGGACCTGCTGCCCCTCGAAGTAGCGCAGGGTGTCGGCGGCGTCCTGCCGCAGCCGCTGCTGGAGCACCACCAGGGCGAGCGGCTGGAGGCCGTCGGCCGGGTCCGGGGCGTCCAGCGGGACGGGCGTGCGGCCGAGCAGCAGGACCCGCAGGCCCTTCGCGCCCAGCTCGTCCACCTCCGTGAGGGCGGGGTGCCCGGCCGGCAGCAGCACGTCCGGCGCGCCGAGCAGCCAGCTGGCCTCGCCGCCCTGTGGTTCCAGCAACTGCACGCCGCTCCACTTGCGGGCGGAGGAGAACGGCATCGCCTCGATCACCCGCCAGCCGTTGCCGCCGCCGTTGCTCCCGGCGCTGCCGCTGCCGTCGCCGCTGCCGTTGCCGTCGTCCGTGCCGTAGGCGTCGATCACGGCCTGCATCGACGGGTTGGGCCGGGCGTCGGCGCCGGCCATCACGCCGAGCGCCTGCTTGATGACGGCCGGGTCGGCCGGGTCGGCCGGGGCCTGCCGGGCGGGCGGGGCGTCCGGGGCGTCCGGGGCGTCCGGTCGCTGCCGGCCGTCGGCCCCGGGGACCTGCGGCAGGGTGCGCAGCTCCACCACGTCCATGCCGCCCTCGGTCAGGGTGCCGGTCTTGTCCAGGCAGACGGTGTCCACCCGGGCCAGCCCCTCGATCGCCGGCAGTTCCTGCACCAGGCACTGCTTGCGGCCGAGCCGGACCACGCCGATCGCGAAGGCGACCGAGGTCAGCAGCACCAGCCCCTCGGGGACCATCGGCACGATGCCGGCCACCATCCGGCGGACGGCCTCCTTCCAGTCCCGGCCCTCCACCGCGAGCTGGCTGATGACCAGGCCGACGGCGGTGGGGATCAGCAGCCAGGTGATGAACCGCAGGATGCTGTCGATGCCGCTGCGCAGCTCCGACGCGACCAGGGTGAACCGGCTGGCCTCCTCGGCGAGCTGCGCCGCGTAAGCCTCGCGGCCCACCTTGGTGGCGGTGAACGCGCCCGCGCCCGCCACCACGAAGCTGCCGGACATCACCTGGTCACCGGGCTGCTTGAGGACGGGGTCGGGCTCGCCGGTGAGCAGCGACTCGTCGATCTCCAGGCCGTCGGCCTCGGTGACCTCGCCGTCGACGATCACCTTGTCGCCGATGCCGAGCAGCACGGTGTCGTCCAGCACGATCTGTCCGGTGGGGATCTGCTGCACGGTGCCGTCCCGGCGGACCTGCGGCCTGGCCTCGCCGATCAGCGCGAGGCTGTCCAGGGTCCGCTTGGCGCGCAGCTCCTGGACGATGCCGATCGCCGTGTTGGCGACGATGACCAGGCCGAACAGGCCGTCCTGGATCGGACCGACGACCAGGATGATGCCGAACATCACGCCGATGATCGCGTTGAACCGGGTGAAGACGTTGGCCCGGACGATCTCCCGGGCCGAGCGGCTGGACCGCACCGGGACGTCGTTGACGTCCCCGCGGGCGACCCGTTCGGCCACCTCGGCGCTGGTGAGGCCGCCGCGCCGTCCGGGCAGCAGCCCGAGCGGGTGGGCACCGTCGTGGCGGGTGCTCTCGCTGTCGCGGTCCCGGTCGCCGGGCGTTTCGTCCGCGGGCTGCGCAGGCTGCGTCATGGCACCGACTCTACGGGCGCCTTATGTCCGATGCGTGCTACTAAAGGGCTATTCAGTCCGACCGGGTGGCCGGGTCCGCGCCGTTCCCTTCGGCGGCCGACTCCGCGGCGGCGGCCTCGGCCGCGCGGCTGCGGGCGATGGCGTCGCGGCGGGCGCGGCAGTACCAGAGGCCGATCAGGCCCAGGCCGGCGCCGGACAGGCAGATCCACGGCCAGCTGCCGTGGCCGTGCTCGGAGAGCGTGCTCTGGAAGGGGACCAGCGCCAGGAAGGCGGCGAACCACAGCACCGTGCCACCGCCGACGATGGCGACGTCGTTGGCCTCCAGCGGCGGGGGCGAGGGGTGCAGCGGGGTCTTCGGCATGCGCCCTAGCGTACGGCTCCGGGGCGCGGTGTCCGCTACTGTGCCGGATGCGTTCGCTCCGCTTCGGGTGCCGAAGGGTCTACGCGCGAAGATAGCGTGTGTGCGATCGGGGAACCCATACTGAGGCTTCCGGTTGGCCGTGCCATGCCCAGGACGCCTGTGTTCACGCCCGTCCCGCCGGGTTGCGCCCGGCCACCGTCGCTCCGGGCGTCCACCCCTCCTCAGCCCCCACCAGAGGACGCACGCATGCCTGTGGCCCAGCCGACCACCCAGTCGCCCGAGCCCGCCTCCACCGCGCCGAAGCCCCCCGCCGGCGCGCTGGACCGCTACTTCCGGATCACCGAGCGCGGCTCCACGCTGCCGCGCGAGATCCGCGGCGGCATCGCCACCTTCTTCACCATGGCCTACATCCTGGTGCTGAACCCGATCATCCTCGCGAGCGCCACCGACATGACCGGCGCCCACCTGGACAGCGCCCAGCTGGTCACCGCCACCGCCCTCACCGCGGGGCTCACCACCCTGCTGATGGGCGTGATCGGCAACGTCCCGATCGGCCTGGCCGCCGGCCTCGGCGTCAACACCATCGTCGCCCTCCAGCTCGCCCCCAAGATGACCTGGCCGGACGCCATGGGCATGGTGGTGCTGGCCGGCTTCGCGATCCTGGTCCTGGTCGCCACCGGCCTGCGCGAGCGGGTCATGAACGCCGTCCCGCTCGGCCTGCGCAAGGCCATCGCGATCGGCATCGGCCTCTTCATCGGCCTGGTCGGCCTGGTCGACTCCGGCTTCGTCAGCCGCATCCCGGACGCCGCCCACACCACCGTCCCGGTGCAGCTCGGTGGCAACGGCCACCTGCTCGGCTGGCCGGTCCTGGTCTTCGTGCTCGGGCTGGTGCTCACCCTGGTGCTGATCGTCCGCAAGGTCCCCGGCGCGATCCTGCTCTCCATCGCCGCGATGACCGGCCTCGCCGTGGTGATCGACAAGCTCGCCGACATCCCGGCCCTCAACTGGGGCCTCACCGTCCCGACCTGGCCCGGCAACCCGGTCGCCGCGCCCGACTTCGGCCTGGTCGGCAAGGTCAGCCTGTTCGGCGGCTTCGAGAAGGTCGGCGCGCTCACCGGCGTGCTCTTCGTCTTCACGGTGCTCATGTCGTGCTTCTTCGACGCGATGGGCACCATCCTCGGCGTCGCCGACGAGGCCCACCTGCTGGACGAGAAGGGCGACCTGCCGGGCATCAACCGGATCCTCATGGTCGACGGCATCGCCACCGCCGCCGGCGGCGCCACCTCCTGCTCCGCCAACACCTGCTACGTCGAGTCCACCGCCGGCGTCGGCGAGGGCGCCCGCACCGGCTTCGCGTCGGTCGTCACCGGCCTGCTCTTCGTGGTGGCCCTCTTCCTCACCCCGCTGGCCACCATGGTCCCCGCCCAGGCCGCCACCCCGGCCCTGGTCGCCGTCGGCTTCCTGATCCTGGCCAACTCGGTCAAGGAGATCGACTGGGCCGATTACACCCTCTCGATCCCGGCCTTCCTCACCATCGTGATGATGCCGTTCACCTACTCCATCACCAACGGCATCGGCTTCGGCTTCATCACCTTCTGCCTCCTCCGCCTTGCGGCCGGCCGCGGCCGCGAGGTCCCCGCCGCCATGTACGCGGTGTCGGCGGTCTTCGCCTTCTACTACCTCATGCCGGCCCTCGGCCTGCTGTGATGCACGGCTGAGCCGTGGATGCCGTCGGCCCCGTCCTCCACGGAGGACGGGGCCGACGCCGTGTCCGGGGGCCGGCCTTCAGACCTCCTGCTCGATCCGCTCGAAGATGTCCGCGTCGGTCTCCTGCTGCCAGCCGGGGAGCGCGTCCCAGTCGGCGACGTAGCCGGGCTTCGGGTCCTCGATGTGCTTGTAGATCTGGGCGATCCAGCACAGGGCGACGAACCGGCCCTTCTGCTCCCGGTTCAGCTTGGCGGTCGTGCCTCCGCTCACGACGACGAAGTCTCGGACCTGGCCGAACACGGCGGCGGCGCACCGGCGCTCCCACTCCGGGGTCTCCTCCCACGGCGTGACATACCCCGGCTTCGGTTCACCGGGGAAGTGCTTCGTGACCCCGGCGATCCACGCCTCGCGGAAGATGCGACCGTCTTCGTTCTGCATGCTGAATCCTTTTGTCGTTTCAGGATGGGATTGCGGGCAGGCTCGCGATCTGACTGCTCAGGGTGGAAACGCGCCGGTCGTTCATGAACGGCTCAAGATGCCCCAGTAAGCCCTGTGGTTTGCGGCTCACGTATCCCGATCCGCTCTGCCGGACGAGCTCCAGGGCTTGACCGGCGTAGGACAGCAGATGATCGGTGTCCTTGCGTTGGACTCCGAGTATCGCGAGATCAGTGAGAACGCTCCCCTGGCGGCGCAAGGAAAGCGTCTGGCTCAGAGCCTCTGTCAGTGCCTTCTCGGCGAGATCGGGCCGCCCGAGTGCGATGTAGCAGGTGCCTCGCTCCTCGGCCAGCCGCGAACCGTCGAACCTGAGCCAGCCGCTGTTGTGAACCCGGCCACTCAAGGCGTGAACCTGCCCGGCATGGTCCAAGGCTCGTGTGCAGGAGTCGAGATCGCCCAGACCGGCAAAAACCTCGGCCTGGACGGCAGCGACCCAATGGCGCGTTGAGAGCTCCTGGTCACCGCGCTGAGCCAGGGAGGATGCGGCACTGAGCATCGGCACGGCCTTGGCGAACTTCCGCTCGTGCAGGCTGATGAAGGCGTGCCGTGTCAGCGCGCATGCCCACAGGTCGTGGGCGGCGGCTTCCCGGGCTGCGCTGGCCGCGAGCGTGTAGCAGTGTGCGGCATCGGTATATCGATTGCCGTCGAAGAAGACCTCTCCGGCAAGCTGGAACAGGTCCGCAGCGAGGGTGCAGAGCTGCCTGTGTGCGGCTTCCCCGTGCGTCCGCACAAGGACGGCGACAAGAAGTGACGCCCGCTCAGGCTGAGGAGCAGGCCGCCTCGCGTGGCCTGCTCCGCTCCGTCGCTGATGATCTCGGACGCGGGATCCCGGACGAGTGGGTCAAGGCGTTCACGGCGGTCCCTCGACACCTGTTCATCCCGGACCGGATCTGGGTGGGTGACGACAACGAGCCGCTGAGCCGCGCCGAGGACCCTGGTGGATGGCTGAGCGCCGCGTACGCGAACGCCCCGGTGGTCACACAGGTGAACGACGGTGCCGAACCGTCGGACGGTGAAGTGTGGCCGTCCTCGTCCGCGTCGATGCCGTCGGTCGTGGTTCGCATGCTGGAGGACCTCGATGTCCGTGAAGGCCTGAAGGTACTGGAGATCGGGAGCGGCACCGGCTGGAACGCGGGCCTCCTCGCGTACCGCCTGGGCGAAGCCAACGTGACCACGGTCGAGGTGGACGCGCAGGTGACCGCCGCTGCCCGGGCCGCGCTGGTCCGGGCCGGACTGCACCCCGAGGTGATCTGTGCCGACGGCGGCGCCGGCCGGCCGGCCGGTCAACCCTTTGACCGGATCATCTCCACCTGCGCCGTGAACCGGGTGCCGACCGCGTGGCTCGATCAGGTGCGCGCCGGCGGGGTCATCCTCACACCATGGGAGAACCCCTGGATCGGCTGGGGAACGCTCCGGCTGACAGTGCACGACGACCGCGCGGAGGGCCGGTTCTTGCCGTACGGCTCGTTCATGCTGATGCGCGGTCACCGCTCCGATCTGCGCATCTTCCGTGATGTGGTGTGCGATGAGCACGTACCCCGAACGAGTCGGCGACCGATCTGGACCCCTGGGCGGTGGCCGGCCCGGACCTCGACGCCCGGTTCGCCATCGGCGCCCGCCTCGGGGACGTCTGGCACGCCCGCCAGCATGACCCGGACGTCGAGGGGGTCGCGGTGCGGTTGTGGCTCGCCACGACCGATGCGTCGTCCTGGGCGGCCGTGGACTGGGACGGCACCAAGGGCGCAGGCAGCTTCACCGTCTGGCAGTACGGCAGGCGGCGGTTGTGGGACGAGACCGAGGCCGCCTACCGGTGGTGGATCGACACCGGTCGTCCTGGCCCGGAGCGGTTCGGCCTCACGGTGACGAAGGAGGGACAGGCCGTCTGGCTCGACGTGCCTTCCGATCGTGCCCGGGCCGCCGGTCCGGTCTGAGTGCAGCAGGTGAGCGACGGGCCCGCTCCCCACGCTGGTGGGGAGCGGGCCCGTCGTAGTTCCAGGGGGCTCGTGCGGGCTCAGTCGTCCTCGGGGAACTCGAACTCGTGGGACTCCCGGCGGTAGGGCGCGGGGACCTCGGCGAGGCGGTTGGCGGGCCAGAGGTCGGCGCGCTCGCTGAGGCTCAGTGCGCCGTCCAGACGGACCAGCCAGACGTCCTCGTAGTCGAGGTGGAGGACCGCGTCGCCCGGCACCCGGGAGAGCAGGGCGACGGCGAGGCGGACCATGTCGTCCTGCTGGCCGGAGATGTCGTCGTCCTTGCCGAGCCGGAGGGCGACCGAAACGGTCGGGGTGAAGGCACGGCCGCCGATCAGCGGGTCGCCCCACGGGGTGGGCTTGCGCGTCACCACGCGCGTCCAGGTGCCGTACGCCGTGGTCGCGCCGTCGTCGAGCAGCACGTCGGCGGTCGTGGACGGGTCGAAGAGCCGCAGCGAGCGGGCGACCTCGGCGAACTCCTGGGCGACCGCGGCCGTCGGCAGCGGGGTCACGAGTTCGAGGCTGTAGGAGATGGCCATGTTCGTCTTTCTCTGTGTGGCTCTTACCGGCTCGGTCCGGCGGAGAACGGCTTAGGGAGCAGTCCGGACAACGCCTAGGGGTACAGGGGGACCACGTTGCCGGCCTTGTCGATCACGGTGACCTCCTTGAGACCGTCGATCGGCCAGTCGTTCAGCTGCTTGCGCATGGCGGCCAGGTCGACGTCGCTGTCGGACAGGTTCAGCACGATACGGTCCGCCTGGCCCTCGTCCACCTTCTTCTGCATCCCGGTGGCGATCGAACGCGGGTTCTTGGCGGTGGGCGCGTAGCAGTCCATGACCTCGCCCTCGACGCGGTAGTCGGGGTTCTTGGTCGTGTCGGTCAGTTTCGGGTTCTGTTCGACCTTGTAGCCGTTCTTCGCCAGGATGTCGGCCGACTCGTTCTCCCGCGTGAACGCGCGCCTGGTCGTGTCGTCGGCGTTCTTGGGGATGTTGGTGGTGTGCCCCTCCGGGGTGGCGTTGGGGTCGGTGGCCCGCGAGGGCTGGGTCCGGACGTTCGGTGTGCTGCTCCCGCCGCCTCCGCCGTTGCCCTCCATGTGGACCCGGTTGGGTCCCACCGCGTCCTGGGCGATCTGACTCGCACCCACGCCGGCCAGGCCGAGGCCGGAGGCGATGACGCCGGCGGACACGACGTTGAGCGGCACGCCGAGGGCCGCGCCGGCTCCGGTGAGGTCGAGGCCGAAGCCGAGGACCTCGCCGCCGGCGCCCAGGGCCGCGAGGCCGAGGCCGCCGGCCACCTCCAGGGCCGCGCCGGGGTTGTGGAGCATCGCGTTGCCGACGGAGGCCAGGTCCTCGACGGCGACCTGGCCGACGTCGAGGAGGAAGTCCCCGGCGTCGGAGAAGAAGTCGCCGATGTCGTCGAGCCAGTCCGGCTCCTCGGGGGCCTTGTCGCGCACCTTGGCGATCTTGTCGGCGGCGGTGTCGCCCGCGCTCTTGAGCTGGCTCCGCGCGGTGTCGAGCGTGTGCCGGGCCGTCCCGCGGGCGCCCTCGCCCGGGTCGGTGAACGGCAGGTCGTGGCCGGCGTCCTTCACCGCGTCCTGGTGTTCGGACTTGGCCTTGCTCGTCGCGGCCTGGGCCGCGTCCCACTGCCGGATCGCGTCCGCGGCCTGCCCCTGGGCCCAGGCGAGGGTCGTCCCGTAGGCGGTGAGGGCGGTGGCGGCGTCGTGGAAGCAGTCGCCCGCGTCCAGCCACTTGGTGGGTTCGCCCTCGAAGGCCTCCCGAAAGGCGTCACCCGCGTCCCCGGACCACCCGTCCGTGGTGTCGATCTTCTTGAGGCCTTCGCCGGCCGAGTGCAGGGTGTCGCCGTAGCTCTTGAGCCAGGCGCTGGTCGAGGAGACCGAGTCCGGGTCGCCCGGAACCAGTTCCTTCGGGTCGGAGGTCTCTCCCAGTTCCTTCGCCACTACTTCGCCCCAGGATCCTTGCCGCTGTCGCGGCTCAACGTGCCGTCGAGATGGCCGACGATGCGGCCGTCGACCTCGCGGTAGGCCTTCACGCTCGCGTTCAGCCGCTGGGAGACCGCCTGGCCGTCCTTCGCCAGGTTCTCCACGCCGATCTCCCAGCGGGTGCAGAACTTCTCCAGGACGTCGGCCAGGTGACCGTGCCCGATGTCGTCCTTCTTCGGGTCGAGGTCGCTGACCTTCTTGAACTGCATCTTCGCCAGGGTGTCGGTGATGCCCGAGGCCGCGGCCTCCAGCGCACCCAGGTCGACCTTGAATCCCTCCGCCATGGACCCTCCCCGTCGTCCTCTGTTCGGCCGGCCCTACGAACGGCCAGTTGATAGGAACGCCAATCCTATGATCCCGGTTCCGAACGGGTCATAAGTGTGCAGACTGTGAAGAAGCCTCGGTCGGTTGCTCACTCCTGCGCGGAGAACTCGTAGGACTCCCGGCGGTAGGGCCCGGGCATGCCGGCGAGCCGGTTCGGCGGCCAGCAGTCGGAACGCTCACCGAGGATCAACTCACCGTCCAGGCGGACCAGCCAGACCACCTCTGACTGGAAGTGAAGGACGGCGGCACCGGGGATCCGGGCCAGGATTCCGGCAGTGAGACGCGTCATGTCGTCCTGCTGGCCGACGATGTCGCCCTCCTTGTCGAGGTCGAAGGACACCGAGACGGTGGGCGAGAAGACGCGGCCTCCGATGAGTGGGTCCCCCCAGGGGATCGGCGTCATCGGCGTCACGTAGACCGAGGTGCCGTGGGCCGTGACGGCCCCGTCGCCGACGAGCGCCCTGGTGGTCGCCGACGCGTCGAACAGCCGGAGCGGCCGGGCAGCCTCGCCGAGCTTCCGGGCGACCTCGTCCACGGAGAGCGGGGTCGTCAGTTCGAGGCTGTAGGAGAGAGGCATGTTCGTCTTCCCTCGGGTGTCGGGGCGGAGTGGACCGGGGTGTCGGCGTTCCCGGTCCGATGATCCCGGATCGGACCCGGGGCCTCAGTGCACGCAGAACTCGTTGCCCTCGGGGTCGGACATGACCGTCCAGGAGCCGCCCGGCTCGTCGACGTGGCGCAGGACGGTCGCGCCGAGGGCCTGCAGGCGATCCACGGTGGCGGGGCGGGCGTCGGGGCCGGGGTGCAGGTCGAGGTGGAGGCGGTTCTTGGCCGTCTTGGGCTCGGGGACCTGCTGGAAGAGGATGCGCCGCCCGAGACCGGTGCCGGTGGCGGGGTCGAACGGCTCCCCGGGGTGGCGGACGGCGGCGAGGGTGCGCCAGGCGGGGCGGCCGCCGTCCTCGGTGAGCTGGTCGGGGGTGATCGCGCCGGCCTGGAGCAGGCGCCCGATGAGGGCGCTGTGGTCCTCGACCGCGTAGTCGAGGGCGGCGGCCCAGAAGGCGGCCTGGCGGTGCGGGTCGGCGCAGTCGATGACGAGCTTCCAGTGCAGAGACATGTAACCAGTTCTACCGGTTACCCGGGTGACGGGCAATCACCGGCGGGTCCCGGGTGTCAAAAAGCTCTTCGTGTAGGGCAGTTGATGGTGGGCATACTGCCTGGACGGGAGACGGGGAGGGGGCTCGACCGATGGTGCAGGAAGATCCGCCCGTGGGTGACGAGGCGAAGCTGCTGCCGGAGCTGTTCTGGACGGCCGACCGGGCGTCGGTGGACGGCCAGCGGCAGACGCTGCGCTGGTACCGCGGACTGATCGCGATGCTGGTGATCGCCGCCGTGGTGGGCTCGCTGCCCGGGCCGGAGCACCGCGGGGACGGCGACATCACGCCGCTCTTCTCGGTGGTCGCGTTCCTGGTCGCCGGGTACTTCTGGTCCCGGCTGCGCCGCAGCAACCCGCAGGGGCGCTGGTACGAGGCCCGGGCGGCGGCCGAGTCGGCCAAGACGCTCGCCTGGAAGTACGCGGTGCGGGCCCGGCCGTTCGACGGCCCCGCCGAGTCCGGGGACGTGGACCGCGGCTACCTGCTCCAGGTGGAGGACGTGCTGCGCGCCTTCGAGGACCCGGAGATCGTGCCGCCGGAGACCGTCCCGGAGATCACCCCCGAGATGCGGCGGGTCCGGGCCGGCAACCTGACCGCCCGCCGGACGTTCTACCTGCGCACGCGGGTCGAGGGCCAGCGCACCTGGTACCGCTCGCGGGCCGAGGCCTGCGAGTCGCAGGCGGTCTCCTGGGGCCTGGGGGTCGCGGCGCTCATCATCATCGGTGCGGCGGCGGCCATCGCGCAGGCGGTCGGCGCGCTGCCGGTGCACGTCTTCGGCGCCAGCTCGGCGGCGGCCGCGGCGGTGATCGCCTGGACCCAGCTGAAGCAGCTGCGCCCGCTGGCCGCCGCGTACCAGCTGGCCGCGCGCGAGCTGGAGAACGTCGGCAACCAGCTCTCCGACCTGGACCTCAAGGCCCCGGACGCCGAGCAGCGCTGGGCCCGGCTGGCCGCCGAGGCGGAGGACGCGGTCTCCCGGGAGCACACCACCTGGCGGGCGCGCCGGGCCTTCCCGCGCTGACGGCGGGCCGGGTGGGGAACGGGCGCGCGCGGGGCGCGGCAGGCCGCCGGCCCCTTGGAGGTCACTCCAAGGGAGCTAGTCCGAACGGGTGGCCGGCCGGGTCGATCAGCACCTTGAGCGTGCGGCCGTGCTGGTACTGGGGCTCGGTGGCGCCGAGCGCGAGCGCCCGGGCGGTGGCCTCCTCCAGGTCGTCGACGTAGAAGTCCAGGTGGAAGTGCTTGCTGCCGTCCGGCTCGGTCCACGGCTCCGGCCGGTACCCGGCGACCCGTCCGAAGCCCAGCGGGCTGCCGCCCTCCGGGTTGTCCAGGATGGCGAAGTGCTCGTCCACGTGCCGGGTCTCCCATCCGAGCAGCTCGCCGTAGAAGGCGGCCAGGGCGACCGGGTCGGCGCAGTCGATGGTGACCATGGCGAGGCGGGCGAAGCCGGTGTCGCTCTGCTCGGTGGCGAGGTCGGACATTTCTGGTCGGCCCTTCTCCTGAGGGATGGGGTTCTCCTGAGGGGTGGGTGCGGAACCCGTCATGACCAGCATCGCGCTCGGCGCCGTGCGCGGCGCGGCAAGGCGGCGCGGCAAGGCGGGGCGGGGGAGCGGAGGGGCGGGCCGGGGCGGGCGCGGCCGGTGGGGCCGGCGGTGCGGCGGGGAAAGCAATTTTCCTTAGCGAGAGTAATGACGTAGGCTAAAGAACATGCCCGAGATGTCCGAGCAGGACCTCGCAGCCGTCAGTCAGCTGCGGTCGTCCACCATGCGCCTCTCCCGTCGCCTGCGTCACCAGCGGGTCGAGGAGTCGCTCAGCCCTACCGAGATGGGGGTGCTGGGCACCCTCGCACGCTGCGGGAAGGCCACACCGGGTGAGCTCGCCCGGAAGGAGCACGTCCAGCCGCCGTCGATGACCAGGATCGTGGCGATGCTGGAGGAGAAGGGCCTGGTGCGGCGCGAGCCGCACCCGGAGGACCGCCGTCAGGTGGTGGTCAGCAGCACCGAGCAGGCGGAGGTGATCCTCCAGGAGAGCCGCCGCCGGCGCAACGCCTGGCTCGCCGAACTCGCCGAAGGGCTCGACGAGGAGGAATGGGCCGTCCTCCGGGAGGCCGCGCCCGTGCTGTACAAGCTCGCACATCTCTGAGGCACACCCGTTCCGGTCAGCCGCCGGAGGACGAAGGAGAACCGCATCACCGCAGGACCGACCACCGACACCAGGAGCGCGACGGCCCCCCGACGGGTCGTCGCGCCGCGAGGGGAGACCACCGTGACACCGCCGGCCGCAGCCAGCGCCGCCGCCATCCGTACCGACGACCCGACCACCGACCCCGCCGCGGACAGTGCCGCGGCCGCCGACGCCCAGGCACCCGCCCCGACGGGGCTGCCCGGCAACGGCGACGACGACCCCGACGAACGCACCGCGGCGGTCCACTCCGCCGCTCCAGGCCGGTCCCGCCCGGCCGCATCTCCCACAGGCGCCCGCTTCACCAGGCCCGGGGGGATGTTCTCCTCCCTGCGCGTCCGCAACTACCGCTACTACTTCGCCGGCCAGGTGGTCTCCAACACGGGGACCTGGATGCAGCGGATCGCCCAGGACTGGCTGGTCCTCAGCCTGACCGGCAGCCCGCTCGCCGTCGGCATCACCACCGCGATGCAGTTCCTGCCGATGCTGCTGCTCGGCCTGTTCGGCGGCGTGCTCGCCGACCGGATGCCCAAGCGCCGCCTGCTGGTCTACACCCAGGGTGCGATGGGCCTGCTCGCCGCCGGCCTCGCGGTGCTGACCATCGCCGGCGTGGTGACGCCGTACTACGTGTACGCGTTCGCGCTGCTGCTCGGCCTGGTCACCGTGGTCGACAACCCGGCCCGGCAGGCCTTCGTCGCCGAGATGGTCGGCCCGAAGGACCTCGCCAACGCGGTCAGCCTGAACGCCGCCAACTTCCAGACCGCCCGGCTGGTCGGCCCCGCCGTCGCGGGCCTGCTGATCGCCGCGGTCGGCAGCGGCTGGGCGTTCGCGGTGAACGCGCTCTCCTTCGCCGCCGTGATCGGCGGCCTGCTCGCGATGCGTGAGAGCGAACTGCGCCCGACCGAGCCGATCGCCCGCGAGAAGGGGCAGTTGCGGGAGGGGCTGCGGTACGTGAAGGAGCGGCCCGAGCTGCTGCTGCCGATGGTGCTGGCCGGCTTCATCGGCACCTTCGGGTTCAACTTCCCGACGCTGCTCTCCGGTTTCGCCTACGACACCTTCCGGGTGGGCGCCGGGCAGTACGGCCTGCTGAACACCGCGATGGCGGTCGGTTCGCTGGCCGGCGCGCTGATCGCGGCCCGCCGGGGCGCGCCGCGGCTGCGCCGGCTGGTGGGGGCGGCGCTGGCCTTCGGCACGCTGGAGGTGGTGGCCGCGTTCGCGCCCGGCTACTGGACCTTCGCGGTGCTGCTGACCCTGGTCGGGGTGTTCGGGCTGAGCTTCAACACCTCGGTGAACTCCGCGCTGCAGCTCGCCACCGACCCCGCGATGCGCGGCCGGGTGATGGGCCTGCTGGTGCTGGTCTTCACCGGCGGCACGCCGATCGGCGCGCCGGTGGTGGGCTGGGTGACGGCCTCGTACGGGCCCCGGCTCGGGCTGCTGGCCTGCGGGCTGGTCTCGGCCCTGGCGGCCGGCGTGGTCGGCCTGGTGCTGGCTCGCAGCGCGGACCTGCGGGTCCGGTTCGACCTGCACCCGGGCCGCGGCGGCCGGGTGGTGGCCTTCGTGCCGCGCACCCGCACCACCGCCAAGTCCGAGCTGGCCGCGGCCTGCTGACGAGGGGTGAGGGCCCCGGGGGCGTCCGCTCCCGGGGCCGGTGGCCGTCCGGCGGTCAGAGCCGGATCTCCAGGACCTGGCCGGGCCAGGGCCCGGCCGGCTGCTCGACCTCGAAGGACTCGGTCTCGGTGAAGCCGAGTGCCCGGTACTGGCCGACCAGCTTGCGGTCGGCGCCGGCGTAGCAGTCCACCCGGACCAGGCCGATGCCGCGGCGGCGGGCCTCGTCGAGCGCGTCGGCGATCAGCGCGGCGCCGATGCCCGAGCCCTTCCGGGACCGGTCGGTCACCAGGTTGCGGATGTACAGCTCGCGCTCCGGCACCGCCGGGATGTACGCCCCGCGCTCCTCGGAGACGACGCAGCAGCCGACCGTGCGGCCCTCGTCGTCCACCGCGAGCCGGATCAGGAACGGCTCGCGGGTGTACTTCTCGACGTGCTCGGTCCTGGCCGGGTTGGTGCTGAACGGCTGGTCGCCCCACTGGCCGGTGCGGCCCTGGGCGGCCAGCCAGGCCACCGCGCCGTCGAGCAGGGCCAGGATGTCGGCGGTGTCGTCGGGGCCGCCGGTGCGGATCTTCGTCGTGTTCACGGTTGTCACAGAGGCCGTTCTAGCCCAAACGGCCCCGCGCGGGAAGACGTCGCCGTGCTGCGCGCGGGCGGGATGATGGCTGTATGAGGCTCTTCGTGGCGGTGCTGCCGCCGGCCGAGGTGTTGCAGGGGCTCCACGACGCGGTGGCGCCGGTGCGCGGGCTGCCCGGGGCGGAGCGGCTGCGCTGGACCACCGTCGAGGGCTGGCACCTCACGCTGGCCTTCCTCGGCGAGGTGCCGGAGCAGCGGCTGCCGGAGCTGGAGGCCGGGCTGGCCGCGGTGGCGGAGGTGAACCCCGTGCACCGGCTGCGGGTCTCCGGGGCCGGGCGGTTCGGCGACCGGGTGCTCTGGGCCGGCGTGGACGGCCAGACCTGGGCGCTGCGGCGGCTCGCCGAGGCGGTGTACGAGGCCACCGCGGACGTGACCGGCGAGACGGACGCGTTCGCCTTCCACCCGCACCTGACCCTGGCCCGGGCCGGCTCCTCGCGCGGCCACCGCCGGGCGGTGCAGCGGGTGGCCGCGGCGGAGCTGGACGGCCTGGCCGCGGCGCTCGCCGACTACCGGGGGCCGGAGTGGGAGGCCGCCGAGCTGCACCTGATGAAGAGCGAACCGGACCGCGGTGCCATGCACTACGCAACGGTCCGCGCCTGGGATCTGGCCGCCTGGGGCCGCCCGGGGGGCGGTTCCGGCCTCGGCGTCTGACCTCGGCGTCCGGCCGCCGCCCGGGCACGGGTACGCTCGATGACCGTGGACCCCAAGACTCGCATGCGTATCGTGACCGGCGCCCTGGTGCTGCTGCTGGCCGTTGTGGTGATCGGCGCGCTGGTCAACAAGTAGGCCGGCCGGCCGTGGACGCGCAGAGGGCCACCGCCCGCAGGCGGTGGCCCTCAGCCGTGCGTCGCGCCGGCCGAAGCCGGGCGTCGTGTCGGCGACCGGTCAGAGCTGCTCGACCACGTAGTCGATGCAGGCGGTGAGCGCCTCGACGTCCGCCGGGTCGATCGCCGGGAACATCGCGATGCGCAGCTGGTTGCGGCCCAGCTTGCGGTACGGCTCGGTGTCGACGATGCCGTTGGCACGCAGTGCCTTGGCGACGGCGGCGGCGTCCACCGCGTCGTCGAAGTCGATCGTGCCGACCACCTGCGAACGCTCGGCCGGGTTGGCCACGAACGGGGTGGCGAACGAGGACTTCTCGGCCCAGCCGTACAGCCGGGACGAGGAATCAGCCGTACGGGCGACGGCCCAGTCCAGGCCGCCGTTGCCGTTCAGCCACTCCAGCTGGTCGGCCAGCAGGAACAGCGTGGCGATCGACGGGGTGTTGTACGTCTGGTCCTTCGAGGAGTTGTCGATGGCCGTCGGCAGGTCGAAGAACGGCGGGATGTAGCGGCCGGAGGCGGCGATCTCGGCGGCGCGCTCCAGGGCGGCCGGGGAGAAGGACGCCAGCCAGAGCCCGCCCTCGGAGGCGAAGGACTTCTGCGGCGCGAAGTAGTAGACGTCGGTCTCGGTGATGTCGACCGGCAGGCCGCCGGCGCCCGAGGTGGCGTCCACCAGGACCAGCGAGCCCTCGTCGGCGCCGGCCGGGCGCCCGATCGGCATCGCGACGCCGGTGGAGGTCTCGTTGTGGGTGAGTCCGTAGACGTCCACGCCCGCCTCGGCGACCGGCAGCGGGTGGGTGCCCGGGGCGGTCTTGAGCACGGTCGGCTCGGCCAGCCACGGGGCGGCCTTGACCGAGGAGGCGAACTTGGACGAGAACTCGCCGAAGTCGAGGTGCTGGGACTTCTCCCGCACCAGGCCGAAGGCCGCGATGTCCCAGAAAGCGGTGGAGCCACCGTTCCCGAGCACCACCTCGTACCCCTCGGGGAGGGAGAAGAGGCTGCTCACGCCCTCGCGCACGCGCTTGACCAGGTTCTTCACCGGGGCCTGGCGGTGCGAGGTGCCGAGCAGGGAGGTCTCGGTGGCGGCGAGGGCACTCAGGGCCTCGGGGCGCACCTTGGACGGGCCGCAGCCGAAACGGCCGTCTGCGGGCTTGATGTCAGCGGGGATCTGGATCTGAGCCACGCTCGGCAGCCTACCGGCCGGCGCCCGGAAAGTGGGGCGGTTGTCCGTTCGCTGAGATGTGATCTTTTCGGCCCCCGGACACGTGGACAGCGGACCCGGTGGAATGCCGGATCCGCTGTCCCCGCAGCACTTTTCGGGACCTGTCGGGACAGGC
Source organism: Kitasatospora sp. NPDC047058 (assembly GCF_040643935.1). NCBI lineage: Bacteria > Bacillati > Actinomycetota > Actinomycetes > Kitasatosporales > Streptomycetaceae > Kitasatospora > Kitasatospora sp. NPDC047058. The sequence continues at coordinate 20,179 of NZ_JBEYVJ010000007.1, forward strand.
CGGGCGGGTCAGTGCGCGATGGCGTCGTAGCCCTCGATGTCGCGCGGGCTGCGCGGGCCGGGGCCGATGTAGCGCGCGGCGGGGCGGACCAGCCGGCCCGTGCGCTTCTGCTCCAGGATGTGGGCCGACCAGCCGGCGGTGCGGGCGCAGGTGAACATCGAGGTGAACATGTGCGCCGGGACCTCGGCGAAGTCCAGCATGATGGCGGCCCAGAACTCGACGTTGGTGGCCAGCACGCGGTCGGGGCGGCGGTTGTGCAGCTCCTCCAGCGCGGCCTTCTCCAGCGCCTCGGCGACCTCGAAGCGCGGCGCGCCGAGCTCCTTGGCGGTGCGGCGCAGCACGCGGGCGCGCGGGTCCTCGGCGCGGTAGACGCGGTGGCCGAAGCCCATCAGGCGCTCGCCCTTGTCCAGCGCGTTCTTGACCCACGTGGTGGCGTCGCCGGTGCGCTCGATCTCCTCGATCATGCCGAGCACGCGGGACGGCGCGCCGCCGTGCAGCGGGCCGGACATCGCGCCGACGGCGCCGGAGAGCGCGGCCGCGACGTCGGCGCCGGTGGAGGCGATGACGCGGGCGGTGAAGGTGGAGGCGTTCATGCCGTGCTCGGCGGCGGACGTCCAGTAGGCGTCGATGGCCTTGACGTGCTTCGGGTCCGGCTCGCCGCGCCAGCGGATCATGAAGCGCTCGACGACGGTCTCGGCCTTGTCGATCTCGCTCTGCGGGACCATCGGCAGGCCCTGGCCGCGGGCGGACTGGGCGACGTAGGAGAGCGCCATCACGGCGGCGCGGGCCAGGTCGTCGCGGGCCTGCTCGGCGGAGATGTCGAGCAGCGGCTTGAGGCCCCAGACCGGGGCGAGCATGGCGAGGGCGGACTGCACGTCGACCCGGATGTCGCCGGAGTGGACCGGGATCGGGAACGGCTCGGCGGCCGGCAGGCCGGGGTTGAACTTGCCGTCCACCAGCAGGCCCCAGACGTGGCCGAAGGAGACGTGGCCGACCAGGTCGTCGATGTCGACGCCTCGGTACCGCAGGGCGCCGCCTTCACGGTCGGGTTCGGCGATCTCGCTCTCGAAAGCGACGACTCCCTCAAGCCCGGGTACGAAGTCGGACATGCGACGGCTCCTTCAGTTCTGCGATCGGCGGACCGCCGTTGGTGGGGCGGCGCACCAGTGACCGAATGGTGGTTGGCACTCGGTGCCAGCGTGACAGGCACAGGGTGCATTGCGCCATACACCACGTGGTGATGTTTGCCGCGGGCCCGCTTGACTTTTCGCCCGGAGGCCGGTCGTGCCCGGGGAATCCCCGGAACCAAACCGCAGGTTCCGGACAATTCACCGTAGGCCGGGCGGCCTAGCGGTGGCGAGTCACCTTATCTCCCACCGGGGTTTGTCCGGAGGTAGCGGTGGCGGTTGCTTGTCATACGGGAAGATGTTGGGGTGACCCCGGAACGCGCCCAGTCGACGCCCCTGAGCCCCGCCACCCGGATCCTGGCCGACGAGGCCCGGCCCGGGCCGGACCTCACCGTGATGCGCAAGCACTACACGCACGAGGGCCTGGTCGAGGAGCAGCTCGCCGCCGAGCCGATCGGCCAGTTCACCCGCTGGTTCCACGAGGCGGACGACGCCGGGGTGGTGGAGCCCAACGCGATGGTGCTCTCCACCGCCGACGCCGAGGGGCGGCCCAGTTCGCGGACCGTGCTGCTGAAGGGCTTCGACGCGCGCGGCTTCGTCTTCTTCACCAACTACGGCTCGCGCAAGGGCGCCGAGCTGGCCGAGAACCCGTACGCGGCGCTGCTCTTCCCGTGGGTCCCGCTGGCCCGCCAGGTGATCGTCCAGGGCCGGGTGGAGAAGGTCGGCCGGGACGAGACCGCCGCCTACTTCCGCACCCGCCCGCACGGCTCCCAGCTCGGCGCCTGGGCCAGCGAGCAGTCCAGCCCGGTCGGCTCGCGCGAGGTGCTGGAGCAGCGGTACGCGGAGCTGGAGCGCCGCTACCCGGAGGGCGAGGGGGTGCCGGTGCCGCCGTTCTGGGGCGGGTACCGGGTGGTCCCGGAGCGCGTGGAGTTCTGGCAGGGCCGGGAGAACCGGCTGCACGACCGGCTGCTGTTCCTCGCCGACCCGTCGGTCCCGTCGGGCTGGCGGGTGGAGCGGCTCTGCCCCTGACGCCGCGGGGCCGTGGTGCTCGCGGTGGGGTCCGGGGGTGCGGGCCGGGCTCCGGGGTGTGCCGGACGGCGGGTGCGCCGTGGCGGACGGGACCGTGCGCCCGCCGTGCGCTCCTGCGTGAACCGGCCGCCCTCCGCTGCGATCTGACCCTGCGTCACTCCGGGCGGTAGCGTGGAGGAAAGGCCCCGGCTGCGGGCCGGGGCCACCACTCCTCCTGAGAGGGTGAGGCAATCGATGAGTGACACCGCCACCCCCGCCGGCGCGGCCGTCGGGCCGACCGACGGCTCCGAGCGCCCGACGCTCGGCGAACTCGCCGCCCGGGCACCGTCCTTCGTCGGTGAACTGGTCCGCCGGGCGGGCGTGGACGAGGACCGGCCCGGCGCCGTGCCGGTGGCCAGGTTCCAGTCCGCGGTCTGACCCGTCCGGGGGCGCCGCGTCCGCCGGACGTGACCGCCCCGAGGCGCGACCGACCGTGAGCCGAGCCGGGATCTTTCCCCAGTCCCGGCTCCAATTCCGGTCAACTCCCCGATATCGTAAGCCGAGTTCGCGAACCGGCCCGGGGGGTGCTGCAGTGCGGCCGTACTTCTTCTTCAGCTATGCCCGGCGGGACCACGAGGCCGGCGGGGCCTTCGTCGACCAGTTCTTCAGCGACCTCCGGGACGAGCTGGCCCGGATCGAGCCCGCGGCCGGCCCGGGCGAACTCGCCTACCGGGACACCGAGCGGCTGCGCGTCGGCGACGACTGGGAGCAGCAGCTCTCCCGGATGGTCGCGGTCAGCCGCACCATGGTGGCGCTCTACTCCCCGGCCTACTTCGCCAGCCCGTACTGCGGCAAGGAGTGGACGGCCTTCCACGGCCGGATGCGCCGGCACCAGAAGCTGACCGGCGAGGCGGTGCCGGCCCTGATCCCGGTGCTCTGGGAGCCGCCGCCGGGTGACCTGCCGGCCGAGGTGCTGCGGATCCAGTACGTCCAGCACGACCTCGGCGCCCCGTACGCCACCGGCGGGCTGCGGGACCTGCTGCGGGCCGACCCGCACGGGCCCGACTACCGGCGGGTGGTCCGGGCGATCGCCGAGCGGGTGCGGGAGGCGGCCGTGCAGCCGGTGGCCGAGCTGGCCCAGCTGGACCTGGGCCGGGTCGAGGGCTGCTTCCCGGTGCCCGCGACCGTGCCGCCGCCGGGCCGCAGCGGGATGGTCCGCATCTTCGTCGCGGCCGGTCACACCCCGGCCCGCCGCCCCGCGGCCGCTCCCGCGCCGGCGCGGCACCAGCAGCAGCATCAGCATCAGGGCCAGGACGGCCACCGGGACCAGGACCGCTACCGGGGCGGCTGGTACGGCGACCGGCCGTGGGACTGGGCGCCCTACCATCCGCCGCGGCTGCCCTCGCTGGTGGTGCAGGCCCAGCAGGCGATCACCCGCGCCGGGCACAGCACCACCCTGGACGAGGTCGGCCCCGGCCTGGCCGCCAGCCTGGACCGCGCCCGGGAGGACAACGAGGTCAGCGTGCTGCTGGTGGACCCGTGGGCGGCCGGCGCGGAGCCGTACCGGCAGGCGCTGCACGAGTTCGACGACCAGAACCACCCGGTGACCGCGGTGCTGGTGCCGGTCGGCACCGACGACCCGCCCTCCGGACCGGCGCACAGCCGGCTCTGGGGCGGGGTGCGCGACGTCTTCCCGCGCAACTGGCTCCACCGGTCGGGGCCCGAACCCCTCTTTCGGGTGCGCGTCTCCCGGGAACGCTTTGAACGCGAGTTGTTACGGACCGTGTCCGTAGCGCAGAACAAGCTGTTAGACGAGGCGGAGGAGGACGATCCTCTTTCGGTCAGAGCGGCCTTCGGGCTGGGAGGCCCCGGCACCGCCCCGGCCCTGCCCGGCCTGACCATCCCGGCCTGGCCGCCGGCCGCGCCGCCGGGCCCGCCCCCGCCCCCGGCACCCGGGGAACCCCGCGAAGGAGACACCGAACGATGACCGCCGACCAGGTCACCCTGGCGGGCAGCGAGTCCGCCGCCGAGTCGACACCCGGGACCGGATCGGTCGTCACCTTCTACTCCTACAAGGGCGGCACCGGCCGCACCATGGCGCTGGCCAACCTCGGCTGGATCCTGGCCAGCCAGGGCCTGCGCGTCCTGGTGGTGGACTGGGACCTGGAGGCGCCCGGGCTGCACCGGTACTACCACCCGCTGCTGATCGACCCCGAGCTGCACACCACCGACGGCCTGATCGACCTGCTCCGGGCCTACGTCGAACAGGCCCTGCCCCGCCCGGGGGAGGAGCCCGGTGCGGACCCCCGGCGGTGGCTCGCCGAGCCCGGCCGGCTCGACCGCTACCTGTGCGGCCTCGCGCTCGACCTGCCCGCCGGCGGCCGCCTCGACCTGATGCCGGCCGGCCGCCAGAACGCCGCCTACTCGGCCGCCGTCACCAGCTTCAACTGGCGCACCTTCTACACCCGCGGGGACATCCGGGGCGCCGAGTTCCTGTACGCCCTGCGCGAGCGGTGGACCGACTCCTACGACTACGTGCTGATCGACAGCCGGACCGGGGTCAGCGACACCTCCGGCATCTGCACCGTGCTGATGCCCGACACCGTCGTGGACTGCTTCACCCTCGGCGCCCAGAGCATCCGCGGCGGCGTCGACGCGGCCCGGGCTATCGTGGACGCCGACGAGCGCGACATCCGGGTGCTGCCCGTGCCGATGCGGGTCGAGGACGCCGAGCGGGCCGGCCTGGCGGCCGGGCGCGACCTCGCCCACGACGCCTTCGCCCCCTACCTGGACCGCTGGCTGAGCGCCGAGCGCCGGGCCGAGTACTGGCGGGACGTCGAGGTGCCGTACAAGCCCTTCTACGCATACGAAGAGGTTCCGGCCACCGTCGTGGACCGGCCGCGGCAGGACCGCAGCCTGCTCGGCGCGTTCGAGCGGCTGGCCGCCTGGCTCACCGACGGCCGGGTCCGCGAGCTGCGGCCCGTCCCGGACCGGGCCCGCCGCCGGCTCTACGCGGCCTACCTGCGCACCGGCCGCACGCAGTCCCGCCAGGTGTACCTCAGCTACGCACCCGAGGACCGGATCTGGGCCGAGTGGGCGGCCGCCGTGCTCACCGGCTTCGGCTACCTCACCTCGCTGCACAGCGCCGCGGCCCCGCTGGACGACGGGCCGCCGGAGTACGCCCCGCTGCCGGAGGCCGACAGCCCGCTGGACGGCGACGGCCGGGTGCTGGTGCTGCTCTCCGCGGCGTACGCGGCGCTGCCCCGCGGCCGGGAGATCTGGCGCCGGCTCACCTCGCCCGAGGGGGACGGCGGTTCGGGCGGACTGCTGGCGCTCTCGGCCGAGTGGGATGGCGCGCTGCCCGAGCCGTTCACCGGGCAGCAGGTGCTCAGGCTGGCCGGCGCCGCGGCCGGCCCGGCCGAGACCCGGCTGTTCGAACTGCTCGGCCCGCCGCCCGGCGCCGGCCGCTGGCTGGAGGCCGAGGAGGAGGCCGACCCACCGCCCGCCCGCTTCCCGGCCCGCCGGCCGGAGACCGCGAACCCGCCGCCGCGGCTGGCCGCCTTCACCGGCCGGGCCCGGCTGCTGGAGACCCTGCGGGACGGCTTCACCCTCGGCCCGGGCGAGCCGGTGCAGGTGCTGTACGGCATGGGCGGGGTCGGCAAGTCGCAGTCCGCCGTCGAGTACGCCCACCGGTTCGCCGCCGCGTACGAGGTGGTCTGGTGGGTGCCGGCCGAGGACCCGGCCGGCGTCCCGCAACGGCTCGCCGAACTCGCCCCCGGGCTGGGCCTGGAGGCCGGCCCCGACGTGGCCCGCACCGCCCGGGCGGTGCTGGAGGCGCTCGCCGCGGGCCGCCCGTACCGGCGCTGGCTGCTGGTCTTCGACAACGCCGAGGACCCGGAGCAGCTCGCCCCCTGGCTGCCGGACGGCTCGGCGCACGGGCACGTCCTGGTCACCTCGCGGGACCGGCGCTGGGCCGGGCACCGCGGCCGGACCGAGGTCGACGTCTTCGACCGGGCGGAGAGCATCGCCCTCGTCCGCCGGTTCAACGCCGGGGTCGCGGCCGCGGACGCCGGGCGGATCGCCGAGCTCCTGGGCGACCTGCCGCTCGCCGTCGGCCAGGCCGCCGCCTGGCTGCACGAGACGCCGATGCCGGCCGGCACCTACGCCGACCTGCTGGACGAGGCGCTCACCGACATCCTCGACCGGTCCGTCCGGGCCGACGCCGAGTACTCGACCGTCGCCGCGGCCACGTGGCGGATCGCCGGCTCGGACCTGCGCCGGATCAACGCCCCGGCGGCCCGGCTGCTGGAGGTGTGCGGCTTCCTCGGACCGGACGCCATCCCGATCCGGCTGCTCTACAGCGCGCCCGTGATCGAGGCCATCGGGCTGTCCCCGGACTCCGCCGACGGGCCGTTCGCGATCAGCGGCCTGCTGCGCGCCGTGGGCCAGTTCAACCTGGCCCGGTACGACCTCACGGGCGGCACGCTGAGCGTGCACCGGATCACCCAGGCGCTGCTGCGCGAGCAGGTCGCCGGGGCCGACCGCGAGCGGCTGCGCGCCGCCGTGCACGCCGCCCTCGCGCTCGCCGACCCGGGCGACCCGGACGTCCCGGCGAACTGGCCCCGGTACGCCGAACTGCTGCCCCACCTCTGGCCGTCCGGCGCCGCGGAGTCGGACGACCCGGCGGTGCGGCAGTGGATCGTCCGCTCGGTCCGCTACCTCTGGCAACGCAGCCTGAACGACGCCGGACGCGAGCTCGCCGAGCGGGTGCTGGCCCGCTGGGGCGGCGCCGGGACGGGCGACGTCCCCACCCTGCTGCTGCGGGTCGAGCTCGCCAACGTCCAGCGGCTCCAGGGCCTCGTCCAGGAGGCCCACGAGACCGACCGGGACGTGCTGGAGCAGCTCACCGCCGTGCTCGGACCGGACCACCTGCACACCATCGCCGTGGCGAACGGCCTCGGCGGCGACCTGCGCCACCTCGGCCGCTACCGGGAGGCCCTGGAGCTGGACCGGCGGACCCTGGCCGCCGCCCAGCGGGTGCTCGGCTCCGACCACCCGCGCACCCTGATGAGCGGCAACAACCTGGCCGTGTCGGCCATGCTCTGCGGTGACTTCGACGAGGCGATCCGCCGCCACCGGGAGGTCCACGAGCGCCAGCACGAGCTGCTCGGCGCCGACAACCCGTACACGCTCACCTCGGCCACCAGCCTCGCCCACGACCTGGGCGCGTCCGGCCGGCTGCAGGAGGCGCTGGACCTGCTGCAGGCCGCCCTGCGCCTTTGGACGGGGGCGTTCGGCGCCGACCACCACGGCCTGCTCCGGGCCCGCCGCTACCTCGGCATCGCGCTGCGCCGGCTCGGCCGGACGGCGGAGGCGCTCGCCAACGACGAGGACGTCCACCGCCGGATGCTGGACCGGTACGGCACCGACCACCCGGGCACCGCGGCCGCGGCCGGCAACCTGGCCGGCTCGCTCGCCGCGGCCGGGGCCACCGCGCGGGCCCTGCCGTACGCCGAGGAGGCCCACCGGTACTACCGCACCCACCTCGGCGACCGGCACCCCGGCACCGCCGCGGCCGCCGCCAACCTGGCCGTGCTGCTGCGCCGGTCCGGCCGGACCGAGGAGGCCCGGCGGCTCTCCGCCGAGGCCCTGGCCGGGCTGCGCGAAGCCCTCGGCGGGCGCCACCCGTACGTCGGGACCGCGATGCTCAACCACGCCAACGTGCTGGCGCTGACCGGGGATCCGGCGGCGGCCCTGGCGCTGGACGAGGAGGCCCTGCCGCTGCTGGCCGGGCGGCTCGGCGCGGCCCACCCGGACGCCCTGGCGGCGGCCTCCAACCTCGCGGTCGGACTGGCCGCCGCCGGCGACCGGGAGCGGGCGGCGCGGCTGGCCGCGGACGCGCTCGCACGGGCCCGGGAGGCGCTGGGCGAGGAGCACCCGGTCACGGTGGCGGTGCGGGAGGGAGCGCGGCTGGACGGGAGCATCGAGCCGCCGCCGGAGTGAGCCGCGGCGGCCGCCCGTGTGGCGTGCGACGCTCCGATGCGACCGCCGAGTGGGTGAACTTTCCACGTGACATCGCAGCACGGCGGGGTGCAGGGCACGAAGGTGCACGGAACAGTACGGCGCTGCTGTCGCGCGGGCACTACATTGGTCGGCAAGCCGGGCGGTATACCCGGCGTCTGCTCTCTCTAATCCCCCATCGTGGAAGAGAATCGAACATGACACCCGCACTGGACACCAGGCCCACCAGCGAACTGACGGACCCTCAGGCCGACGCGGACCGGCCCACCCTGGCCGACCTCGCCGCACTCGGGACGGATGAGCTGGCGGCGCGGCTGCGACGCGCACTCCCCGGCTCCGATTCCGGTCTGGTGCCGGTCGCGGCCTTCAACTCCTCCATCTGACCAGCCGATCCTCCATCGGCTCCGGCTGAAACCGGCTGACCATGACGCGATCCCTGCTCCCGTTCACGCAGTTCGTGGTGAAGGTGCACAGCCGGTGCGATCTCGCCTGTGACCACTGCTACGTCTACGAGCACGCCGACACCAGCTGGCGTGCCCGGCCCAAGGTCATCGGCGACGAGGTCCTGGCCAAGGCCGCCGAACGGATCGGCGCGCACGCGGCCGGACACGGCCTCACCGTCGTCCGGGTCGTCCTGCACGGGGGCGAGCCCCTGCTGGCCGGCCCGGACCGACTGCGCCGCGCCGCCGGGGAGTTCCGGGCCGCCCTCCCGCCCGGCTGCGCGCTCGACCTGCGGATCCACACCAACGGGGTGCTGCTGAGCCCCGCCTTCTGCGAGCTCTTCGACCGCGAGGGCATCAAGGTCGGCATCTCGCTGGACGGCGACCGCGCGGCCAACGACCGGCACCGGCGCTTCGCCGACGGCCGCAGCAGCCACCCGCAGGTGCTGCGGGCGGTGGGCCTGCTCCGCCGGCCCGAGTACCGGCACCTCTACGCCGGCCTGCTCTGCACCGTCGACGTCGAGAACGACCCGGTCGCCGTCCACGACGCGCTGGCCGCACTCGAACCCCCGGCCGTCGACTTCCTGCTCCCGCACGCCACCTGGGACCAGCCGCCGAAACGCCCGGCCGGCCACGGGCCGACCCCGTACGCCGACTGGCTGCTGGCCGTCTACGACCGCTGGGAGGAGACCGGCCGGCCGTTCGCCGTCCGCACCTTCGAGTCGGTGCACCGCACCCGGCACGGCCTCTCCAGCCTGACCGAGTCGCTCGGCCTGGAACCCGCCGCCCTGGTGGTGCTGGAGACCGACGGCAGCTTCGAGCAGGCCGACAGCCTGAAGACCGCCTACGACGGCGCGCCCGCCACCGGCCTCGACGTCTTCGCGCACAGCCTCGACGAGGTCGCCCGCCACCCCGGCATGGCCGCGCGGCAGCTCGGGCTGGACGGCCTCAGCGCCACCTGCCGCGCCTGCCCCGTCGTCCGCTCCTGCGGCGGCGGCCTGTACGCCCACCGCTACCGGAGCGAAGGTGGTGGCGGCGGTTTCGACAACCCCTCCGTCTTCTGCGGGGATCTCATGACACTCATCAACGGCATCGCCGACCGGGGGGAGCCGCTCCCCGGCCCCGGCGTACCCGCCCAGGCCGGCGAGCCGGCCGTACCCGCCGGCCTCACCGACCGGCAACTGGACGAGCTGGCCCGCGGCCACGGCGGCACCGACACCGTCCGCGCCCTGGTCCGCTCCCAGCTCGCGCTCACCCGGGCCATGCTGGCCGCCGTCCGGGGCACCTCGGGGCTGCGCAGCTCGGCCGCCTGGGACCTCCTCGCCGAGCTCGACTCCGCCGCGCCGGCCGGGCTGGACGCGGTGCTCGGCCACCCGTACGCCCGCGCCTGGGCGGCCCGGCGGCTCGCCGGAGACCCCGGCGCCGGACTCGGCCCGCTGGCCGAGCTGGCGGCCGCCGCGGCCGTCCGGGCCGGGCGGGGCGACCAGGTGGCCGTCCCGGTCCGGGCCGGCGCCCTGCACCTGCCGACGCTGGGCCGGCTCGCCGTCGGGACGGGCGCCGGCGAGGCGCTGGTCACCGGCCGCACCGGCGGCGGCTTCACCGTCCGCACCCCCGACGGGGAGACGGTGACGGTGGCCGGCGGCCCCGCCGACCCGCGCTGGCAGCCGGTCCGGCGGATCCGGCCGGCCGGTGGCTGGACGCTCGCGCTGGAGGACACCGACCCGCAGCGCGACAGCCACCAGTGGCCGGTCGCCGACCGGCTCGACGAAGCCGAACTGCTGGCCTGGTCCGGCGGGTTGCGCGAGGCCGCGGAGCTGCTCGACCGCGACCTGCCGGCCTACGCGCAGGGCCTGCGGGCCGGCCTGACCACCGTCACCCCGCTGCGCCCCGGCCCGCCCGGACGGGACGTCAGCGCCGCCGCCCGGCAGGCCTTCGGCGCGGTCGGGATCGCCCGCCCGGCCACCGCGCCGGTCCTCGCGTTGCTGCTCGCGCACGAGTTCCAGCACGTCAAGCTGGGTGCGGTGCTGGACCTGATGGACCTCTACGACCAGGCCGACACCACGCTGTACGACGCGCCCTGGCGGCCCGATCCCCGCCCGGTCGAGGGGCTGCTGCAGGGCACCTACGCGCACCTCGCGGTGACCGCCTTCTGGGGCACCCGGACGGCGATCTACGACGGCCTGCCCGGGGTGGCCGCCGAGCACGCCCGGGCGCAGTTCGCGCTCTGGCGCCGCTACACCGCCGAGGCGGTCGAACGGCTGGCCGGTTCGGGCTCGTTGACCGCGGCCGGGCTGCGCTTCGCGGACGGCATGCGGGAGACGGTCGCCCCCTGGCTCGCCGTGCCGCTGCCGAGAGCCGCCGAGCAGGCCGCCCGCGAGGCGCGGGAGGCCCGGCGGCCCGCCGCCGCCGGCTAGGGCCTGCCCGGCGGGAGCCCGGCCGATCGGGCACGACCGACAACCGTCACCGTCAATCGATCACAACTCGTCGGACACGAGCGGTGGTTGACCGGCGTCCCCTGCCGTTTCGCGCGCCGTTCCGGCGGTACGCTCGATCCATCCCCCCCCCAGTTGGCTCGGAGGACCCCGAGCCCATCACCTCCGGGAACCGCCATTCCTCACGAACTGCGTCCCGTACGACCCCCGCGGGACATATCAGAACAAAGGCTGACCCGGGCCGAACTCGCCCGGCAGCTCACCGGCCTCGGCGTGCGGCCGGGTGAGGTCCTGCTCGTCCAGGCCTCGCTCCGGGCGCTCGGCCCGGTGGCCGGGGACACCACGGTCGTCGACGCCCTGCTGGACGCACTCGGCGGCCCCGAGGAGGGCACCCTGGTCGCCTACACCGCCACCCCGGAGAACTCGGACACCTCCCGGCTGGTCCGGACCATGACCGCGACCTGGACGCCCGAGCAGGTGGCCGAATGGCGGGCGGGCATGCCCCCGTTCGACCCGGCCGAGACGCCCTCCTCGCCGACCATGGGCCGGCTCTCCGAGCTGGTCCGCACCCACCCCGGCGCGGTGCGCAGCACCCACCCGCAGTCCTCCTTCGCGGCCGTCGGAGCCCGCGCCAAGGAGATCACCGAACTCCACCCGCTGGAGAGCCACCTGGGCACCGACTCCCCGCTCGGGCGGATGTACGAGATCGACGCCCGGGTGCTGAGCATCGGCGTCGAGCCCGCCAAGTTCACCGCCTTCCACCTGGCCGACCTGCGGATGCCCGGCATCCCCGTCCGCCACTACGGCTGCGTCGTCAAGGACGGCGGCCGCAGCCACTGGGTCCGCTTCGACGGCCCGCTGCTCGACGACCTGCACTTCCAGGTCCTCGGCGAAGAGGTCCTGCGCCGCGCCACCGGCGTGGTGACCGGCCGGGTCGGCGCCGCCGACTGCCGGCTGGTCCCGATGCGCGAGGCGGTCGACCTGGCCGTCGGCATCCTGCACGAGCGTCCCGAGCTGCGCCCCGGCGCCCCCCAGCTCGGGGACTGACCCGGCGGCCCGCAGCGCCGCGGGCCGCCCACCACCACCACCTTCCCCCGGCACGGTCCACCACCGCACCGTGTCCGCCGCGCCCTGCCCGTTGTTCCGCAGGAGAAGCCGTTCGCCGGCCCGAGCCGCTCGTTGCCGCGAACCGCCCGTCGATGTCGTTCCGTCCCCGGACACCCTCACCGGGGGTTGCCACCCAAGGAACTGTCATGCTCACTGCCGCCAGCCCCTTCCGCCGCCGTGACGAACGCGCCGAACTCCGCGAGGAACTCGCCGCCCTCGGGATCCAGCCGGGCGAGGTCCTGCTCGTCCAGGCCGCCGTGCGCCACCTCGACCCGTTGGAGGGCGGGGCCGCCACCGTGGTCGACGCACTGTTGGACGCCCTGAACGCTCCGCACGGGGGCACCCTGGTCGCCTACACCGCCACCCCCGAGAACTCCGCCACCTCGCGCGAGGCCCTCGCGGCGACCCGCGGGTTGTCGCCGGAGCAGATCGAGGACTTCCGGGCCCGCATGCCCCCGTTCGACCCGGCCACCACCCCGTCCTCGGCGACCATGGGGGTGCTGTCCGAGATCATCCGCACCCGCCCGGGGGCGGTGCGGAGCTCCCACCCGCAGACCTCCTTCGCCGCGATAGGCCGGCAGGCCCGGTTCATCACCGACGACCACCCCCTGGAGTGTCACCTGGGGGAGCGCTCCGCGCTCGGCCGGCTCTACGAGCTCGACGCCAGGGTGCTGTTGATCGGCGTCCCGATGGCCCGCTTCACCGCCTTCCACCTGGCGGACCTGCGGATGCCCGACGTGACCCTCCGCGAGTACCGGTGCCGCGTGGGGGAGGGCTGGATAGCCTTCAGGGCGCCGGACCTGAACGACGGTCACTTCGCCGCCCTGGGCCGGAAGGTCCTGGAGCGGGTCACCGGGGCGGCGAAGGGGCGGGTCGGCGGCGCCGACTGCCTGCTGGTCCCGGTCCGCGAAGCGGTCGACCGGGCCGAGCAGGTCCTCCTGGAGCAACGCGGCCGCGGCCCCGTCGGGTAGCGGTGGTCCGGGGGCTGTCGTTTCGGTCATGTCAATTCGTGCGGGTCGTTGTGCTATTCCATTGGACCCTCAGTCGTTCCTACACTGAAGCCCCGCGTACGGGGACTCGCGGGAAAGAGGTTGCCGGCGGGCCAGGGGGAGGCGCGTGTGAACGACCATGGCTGGGACGAGGACGCCTCCCGGCCGTACTTCTTCCTCAGTTACGCCCACACCCCGAAGGCCGGTGCCCGCGGTGCCGGTGATCCGAACCACTGGGTGCGGCAGCTGTACCGCGACCTCTGCGAAGCGGTGCTGCAGCTCACCACCGTGCCTGCGGGAGTGCCGGTCGGGTTCATGGACGAGTCCATGCACCAGGGGGAGTTGTGGGCCGAGCGGCTCTCCGAGGAGCTGGCCACCTGCCGGGTCTTCGTGCCGCTGTACTCGCCGCGGTACTTCAACAGCCTGCCGTGCGGGCAGGAGTGGCACTCCTTCACCCGCCGCCCGGTATACCCGGCCAACCTGGACTCCGTGCTGACCAGCGGCATCGTCCCGGTGCTCTGGGCGCCGATGAGCCGCTACCGGCTGCCCCAGGTGGCGAGCGAACTGCAGTTCAACCACGCCGGGTTCGGCCCCGAGTACGCCACCGAGGGCCTCTACGCCCTGATGAAGCTGAGCTACTTCCGCTCCGCCTACGAGCTGGCCGTGTACCGGCTGGCCCGGCGGATCGTCGAGGTGGCCGAGGAGACGGTGATCCCGGTCGGGCGCCGGCTGGACTTCAACGCCCAGCCCAGTGCGTTCAACGTCACCGCACCGACCAGGCAGCTGCGGATCTCGGTCCTCGCGCACCGCCGCGACGAGGTGCCGCCGGAGCGCAACCCCGACTACTACGGTCCCAGGCGCACCGACTGGCACCCGTACCGGCCGGCCGCCGCCCGCCCGCTGGCCGAGCACGCGGCGCGGATCGCCCGGCAGCTGGGGTTCCAGGCCACCGTGCACGAGTTCGACGGCGAGGCCGAGACGATCATCGCGGGCGGCGAACCCACCGCACCCGGCCTGCTGCTGCTGGACCGCTGGGTCCTCCAGGACGAGCGGTGGCGCGAACTGGTCCGCCGGTTCGACGCCTCGGACTGCACCTGGGTGAGCGTCCTGGAGCCGTGGAGCCTGGACGACCCGGAGTGCGCCGACCGGCACCGCGATATGAGCGACCTCAGCGACCGGACCCTGCGGTTCACCCACCGCTCGGTCCGCCCGAGCTTCCTCGGCGCCACCGGGGGCCGGCCCGGCCTGGGCACCCTGGAGGAGTTCGACGACGCCCTGCCCCGGGCCGCCATGAAGGCCAAGTACGCCTTCGAGGGCCGGACCAGGACCGAACCGGAGGAACCGCCGCCGTCCCGCCCCAACCTGCGGGACGCCTTCCGGCACGGACTCGGCCGGGACGGGCCGGGCACCGACCCCTTCTCCGCCGAAGACGACCAGCCAGCACGCGACTCAGGCGAACGCCCGGACGACGGGGCGCCGTACGGGGGAGGAACCCGATGAGCGATATCCGCACCAGGAACCTCCGGATCGGCGGCCTGAGCGCAGCCGAACTCGCGGCCCAGCGGGAGGCGGAGCAGGACCGGCAGGGCCGGATCATCACCTTCTACTCCTACAAGGGCGGCACCGGGCGCACCATGGCGCTCGCCAACACCGCCTGGATCCTGGCGGCCAACGGCTTCCGGGTGCTCACCGTGGACTGGGACCTGGAGGCGCCGGGCCTGGCCAAGTTCTTCCACCCGTTCCTGGACCCGGCGGTCCTGGCCGGCACCACCGGCATGATGGACCTGATCGCCGAGTACCGGGAGGAGGCGCTCCGGCCGGTCGACCACGCCGAGGGCTGGCACCTCGACTTCGCCCGGGTGCACCCGCACGCGCTCTCGCTGTCCTGGCCGATGTTCCCCGCCGGCGGCAGCCTGGACTTCCTCTCGGCCGGCCAGTTCAACCGGGACTACTCCGAGGCCGTCACCCACCTCGACTGGGACATCTTCTACGACCGCTTCGACGGCGGGCAGTTCTTCGACGCACTGCGCGCCGACATGAGCAAGCGCTACGACTACGTGCTGATCGACTCCCGGACCGGCCTCTCCGACATCGCCGAGATCTGCACCGTGCAGATGCCCGACGACCTGGTGGTCTGCTTCACCCTCAGCGACCAGTCGATCGACGGCGCCTCCCGGATCGCCCAGCACATCCACGAGCGCTACCGCGAGCGCGGCATCCGCATCCTGCCGGTGCCGATGCGCATCGACGAGGGCGAGAAGGAGAAGGCCGACGCCGGCCGCGCGCTCGCCCGGGTCCGCTTCGACGGCCTCCCGGCCGGCCTGGGCGGCGAGGAACTCGCCCACTACTGGGGCTCGGTGGAGATCCCGTACCGGCCGTTCTACGCCTACGAGGAGATCCTCGCCACCTTCGGCGACCAGGTCGGCACCCAGACCTCGATGCTGGCCGCCTGCGAACGGCTGACCGGCGTCATCACCGAGGGCCGGGCCACCGCGCTGCCGCCGGTGGACGAGGAGGTCCGGCTGCGGTACGTGGACGCCTTCACCCGGCGCCGCCCGTCCGTGCCCGCCGACCTCTACCTCTCCTACGTGCCCGAGGACCGGATGTGGGCGGACTGGATCGAGTCCGTCCTGACCCGGGCCGGGTTCCGGGTGCTGCCGCGGGACCTCTCCGCCGGCTCGGACCCGCGGCAGGAGACCGAGCGCGGCATCGACGCCGCGTACCGGACCGTCGCCGTGCTCTCGCCCGCCTACCAGCGCTCGCCGCAGGCCCGCGCGCTCTGGGAGTCCGTGGTCAGCTCCGACCCGTCCGGCACCCGCCGCCAGCTCGTCCCGGTCCGGGTCGGCGACGTCCGGCTCACCGCGCCGTTCAGCAACCGCAACCCCGTCGACCTGGTCGGCCGGGACGAGGCGCAGTCCGTGCAGACCCTGCTGCGCGCGCTCGGCCGCGGCGAGGTGCCGCTCGCCGAGACCACCGGCACCGGCCCGCGGTTCCCCGGGAGCAAGCCGCAGGTCTGGGACGTGCCGCCGCGCAACCCGTCCTTCACCGGCCGCGCCGCCGTCCTGGAGCAGCTGCGCAACCAGCTGCGCGGCGGTATGGCCGCCGTGCTGCCCACCCCGCAGACCCTGTACGGGCTCGGCGGCGTCGGCAAGACCCAGGTGGCGCTGGAGTACGCGCACCGCTTCATGTCCGACTACGACCTGGTGTGGTGGATCGACGCCGAGCAGACCGAGCTGGTCGCCCCGGCCCTGGCCGACCTGGCCCGCCGGCTCGGCCTGCGGGTCGGCGACTCGGTCACCGAGGCCGCCGAGGCCGCCCGCGAGGCGCTGCGCCGCGGGGTGCCCACCTCGCGCTGGCTGCTGATCTTCGACAACGCCGACGAGCCCGCCGAGATCCGCCGGTTCTTCCCCGGCGGCTCCGGCCACATCCTGGTCACCTCCCGCAACCAGGCCTGGTCCGGGCACGCGGAGGCGCTGGAGGTCGACGTCTTCACCCGCGGCGAGAGCGTCGAGCACTTGTGCCGGCGCGCCCGCGGCCTCTCCCGCCCCGACGCCGACCGGGTCGCCGAGGCGGTCGGCGACCTGCCGCTGGCCGTCGAGGTGGCCGCCGCCTGGCTGGACACCACCGGCACCCCGGTCGACACCTACGTCGCCCAGCTCCAGGCCGAGGCCGCCCGCGCCCTGGCCGGGGCCCGGCCGGCCGACTACCCGACCCCGGTCGGTGCGACCTGGAACGTCTCGATCACCCGGCTGCGCACCCAGTCCCCGGCGGCGGTGCGGCTGCTCCAGCTCTGCGCGTTCTTCGCGCCCGAGCCGATCTCGATGAACCTCTTCTACAGCGACCAGATGATCCGCGCGCTGGTCCAGTACGACGCCGACCTCAGCGACAAGTTCATGCTGGGCAAGGTGATCCAGGCGATCGGCCGGTACGCGCTGGCCAAGGTCGACGCCGGTACCAACAGCTTCCAGGTGCACCGGCTGGTCCAGGCGGTCATCCGGGCCGAGATGACCGAGGACGAGCAGGAGACCGCCATCCACGAGGTGCACCGCATCCTCACCGGCGCCCGGCCCGTCCTCGGCGACACCGACGACCCGGCCAACTGGCCCGCCTTCGACGAGATCTGGCCGCACCTCTCGCCCTCCAAGGCGCACAACTGCGACGAGGCCGACACCCGGCAGCTGCTCATCGACCGCGTCCGCTACCTGTGGAAGCGCGGCGAGCTGGACCGCGCCCGCGACCTCGGCCACGCCCTGGACGACGAGTGGACCAGGAAGCTCGGCGAGGACGACCGGCAGACCCTGCTGCTGCGCTTCCAGCTCGCCAACGTGCTGCGCTCGCAGGGCAACTACGCCGAGGCGCTGGCCCTGGACGAGGCCACCCTGGAGCGCCAGCGCGCCCTCCTCGGCGAGCACCACCCGTACACGCTGATGACGGCCGGCTCGCTCGGCGCCGACCGGCGGGCGCTCGGCCGGTTCCAGGCCGCGCTCGAACTGGACCGCGAGATCCTCGACCAGTTCCGCGAGCTGTTCGGCGACGACCACCCGCGCACGCTGGCCATGGCGAACAACCTGGCGATCGACTACCGGCTGGTCGGCGAGAGCGAGGCCGCCCGCGAACTCGACCAGGAAACGCTGGACCGGCGCACCGCCGTGCTCGGCGCGCGCCACCCCTACACCCTCAACACCAAGTCCGCGCTCGCCCGTGACCTGCGCGAACTCGGCGACTACCGGGGCTCGGTGGAGCTGCTCCGGGAGGTCACCAACGACCTCGGCGACGTGCTCGACCCGGACCTCCCGGAGAACCTGCGCAACGCCAAGTCGCTGGCCGTCTCGCTGCGGCGCACCGGCCAGCTCGCCGAGGCCCGCCGGATCACCAAGGAGACCTACGAGCGCTACCTGGAGCGGTACGGCGCCGACGCGCCCGACGCGCTGGCCTGCGCGCTCAACCTGGCCGCCGACCACAGCGCCTCCGGCGACAAGGAGGCCGCCCGCGACCTCTGCGCCACCGTCTACGAGGGCCACCGGCGGCTGTTCGGCGACGAGCACCCGTTCACCCTGGCCTGCGCCAACAACCTCGGCATCTACCTGCGCGGCAGCGGCGACGTCCAGGGCGCGATCGAACGCGGGGTGGCCACCGTCGAGGGCCTCACCCGGTCGGTCGGCCCGGACCACCCGTACACCCTCAACGCGATGATCAACCTGGCCAACGCCTACGGCGAGGACGGCCAGATCGCCGTCGCCGAGGAACTCGGCCGCACCGCGTACGCGGGCCTGTGCGACCGCTACACGCCCCGGCACCCGGACGCGGTGGCCTGCGAGGCCAACCTGGCCGTCACCCTGCGGGTGGCGGGCCGCCACACCCAGGCGGCCGAGCTGCGGGCCAGGGCGATCGCCGAGCTGATCCGGCAGTTCGGCGAGGAGCACCCCAACACCGTGTCGGCCCGCGGCTGGAAGCGGATCAACCGCGACCTGGAGCCGCAGCCGGTCTGAGGCCCGGGGAGGGCCCGGAGCGTATGCTTCGGGCCCTATGAACGAGCAGCTGCCCCCGGTCCTGGTCACCCGCCGCCTCGCGCCCGGGGTGATCGAGCGGCTCACGGCCCACCACGCGGTGACGCAGCACGACTCCGACCTGCCGCTGCCGCGCGCCGAGCTGCTGGCCGCCGTGCGCGGCCGGTCCGCGGTGGTCACCACGCTGGACGACGTGGTCGACGACGCGTTCCTGGACGCGGCCGGCCCGGACCTGCGGATCGTCGCCAACCACGCCGTCGGTCACCACAACGTCGACCTCGCCGCCTGCGCCGCGCGCGGCGTGCTGGTCAGCAACACCCCCGGCGTGCTCACTGCGGCCACCGCCGACATGGCCTGGGCACTGCTGCTGGCCGCCACCCGCCGGCTCGGCGAGGGCGAGCGGTGGCTGCGTTCCGGCCGGCCGTGGGCCTGGGCGCCGAACTTCCTGCTCGGCCTGGAGCTGGCCGGCACCCCGCTCGGCATCCTCGGGATGGGCCGGATCGGGCAGGCGGTGGCCCGCCGGGCCCGCGCCTTCGACATGCCGGTGAGTTACCACAACCGCCGGGAGCTGCCGCCCGGCCAGGCCGAGGGCGCCACCTGGCTGCCGTTGGACGAGCTGCTCGCGGCCTCCGCCGTGCTGGTGGTGACCTGCCCGCTCGGCGAGGCCACCCGGCACCTGCTGGACGCCCGCCGGCTGGCCCTGCTGCCGCAGGGCGCCGTGGTGGTCTCGATGACCGCCGGCGTGGTGGACGAGGAGGCGCTGGCCGCCGCGCTGGAGTCGGGTGCGCTGTTCGCCGCCGCGGTGGACAACTTCGAGCGGGAGCCGGCCGTGCCGTCCGCCCTGCTCGCCCAGGAGCGCGCGGTGCTGGCCCCGCACCTGGGCAGCGCCACCGTCCGGACCCGGCAGGCGATGGGCGGGCTGGCGGTGGAGAACGTGCTCGCGGTGCTGGCCGGGGGTGCGCCGGTCACCCCGGTCACGGCGTGAGGGCCGGTCCGGCCGAGGTGTGACCGGCGGCCCAGGCCAGGGCGGTGGTCATCACCCGGAACGCGCCGAAGTGGGCCGCGCCGGGCTCCAGGAAGAGCGCGGCCCCGGGGATCTGGTCGGCCAGCCAGCGGGAGTGCTCGACCGGGGAGAACTGGTCGTCGGCGCCGTGCCAGAGCCAGGTCGGCACGGTGATGTCCTGCACCTGGAAGCCCCAGTCGGTGGTGAACGCCAGGACGTCGTCGATCCAGCCGTCGGCGCCGTGCCGGAACGCCTCGCGGTAGTTGCTCTGCAGCATCCGGCGCAGCCCGGTGTCGGCCACCACCTCGCGGTCGGTGGGCGGAAGCTCCGGCCGCAGGCCCTTGAGCAGCCGGACCGGGTCGGCCTTGATCTGCTCGGAGCGGAACCGCATCGCGTCGGCGATCCGGTGGTGCCCGCGTTCCGCCTCCCGGTACGCGTGGACGTTGGACTCGGTCATGCCGCCGTACCAGTCCAGGCCGGCGGCGTTCCGCGGCGCCAGGCTGACCAGGACGGCGACCCGGGCGACCCGGTCGGGCAGCAGTGCCGCACAGGCCAGCGCGTGCGGGCCGCCGCCGGAGCGCCCGAGCACCGCGAAGCGGTCCAGCCCCAGCTCGTCCGCGATGGTCCGGACGTCGGCCGCGGCCGCGCTCACCCGGCGGCCGGGCAGCCGGGTGGAGTCGCCGTAGCCGGGGCGGTCGAAGGAGATCAGCCGGATCCCCAGGCGGTACAGCACGGTGGTGCGCGGGTGCGGGCCGACCCGGCTGCCGGGCATGCCGTGCAGCAGGAACACCGGGCGGCCGCGCGGATCGCCGACGGTCTCGACGGCGATGGCACGGCCGTCCGGTGCCTTGATCATCCGTAACGACACGCGCGGCCTCCTCGGTACGGCTGTTGCTGCTCGGTGGTGCCGGGCCCGGTGGTCCCGGCCCCGGTGGTGCCGGTCTCAGTGGTCCCGGTCGGTGGTGCCGCGGACCTCGCGGCGGGCCTGCCAGGTGGTGTGCTCCCGGGACACCGCGTCCTCGGCGTCCCGGGCGAGCCGGGCCCAGATCTCCTCGGCGTCGGGCGCCCCCGCGTCCAGCCCGGCCAGCTGGCTGCGGATCAGCTCCAGCTCGTCGGCGGCCAGGCCGTAGGCGGCGGCCAGCGGACGGTACTGGCGCAGCTGGGCCCAGGCGGTGACCGAGGCGGCCACCGCCGAGACGGTGCCGAGCGCGTCGTAGCCGAACTCGCCCATCGCCCGCAGCACCGCCACCACCAGGCCGAGCACCGGCAGCGCCACGCCCAGCACGCCGGTCCAGAAACCGGCCCGGGCGCAGTACCGCGCCTTGGAGCGGTACCAGTCGTGCTGCACCTGGATCCGCTCCCGCAGGTACACCTCGCGGCGCACCTCCAACGGCTGGTCGCGCAGGCTGCGCATCGCGTCGGTGATCCGCGCCCCGGTGCCCTCGGTGCCGGCCGTGCCGACCGCGCGGCTGTCCCGGAAGGCGTTCAGCACCCGGCCGAGCTGGAAGCTGTACAGCCCCTCGGCGTCCGGCAGGGTGCGCGGCGGCGGCTGGTAGGCGTCGGCCCGGACGGCGAACTTCCAGGCCAGCGTCTTCACCGACTCGGCGGCCGCCCGGCCCTCGTACCAGAGCCCCTGGGGGTTCTGCCGGCTGATCAGCAGGGCGAGGCAGATCGCGCCGAGGTAGGCCACGGCGGCCGGCCAGGCCCACGGCGCGCCGTCGGCGGAACCGAAGGCGGCGGCCGCGACCAGCAGCACCAGCTCCCAGGCGGAGAGCAGCACCGAGCGGCGCTGCCCCTGCAGGGACGCCGAGTCGGCGGACCAGAACAGCGCGGGCAGCAGCTCCTGCTCGCGCACCCTTCCCATCGGACCCGTCCCCGACGCCATCCTCGGCCCCCACCCGTCGCTCCGGTCGCACCGCTCTCCTGCCCCGCCCGCCGGGCCGGTACGCCTGGCCACGGCCCGGCCCGGCCGCATTGGCCGGGATGCCGCCGGAGGTTGTCCGGTACACGGGCACCCGCCCGTCAGTAGGTGTAGAAGACCCGGTCCGCGTTGTCGGCCATCTGCTTGGCGTTCCACTCGGTGCCGCCGGGCACGTTGCCGGAGCGGAACAGCGGCGGGGTGGGGCCGGTTCCGGCCGCCGCCGCGTCGGCCAGCCGGCCGACCGCCGAGGCGACCACGGCCTGCATCAGCGCGCTGGTCACGATGGTGGAGACCGGGCCGAAGGTGGTCTCGGCGGCCGGGTGGTCCAGCTCGCCGTCCCCGACCGCGATCTTGCTGTCCAGGACGACGTCGCAGTGGTCCTTCAGGTAGGTGCCCGACGGGTGCGCCGAGGGGACCTCCCCCGGGTACGCCAGCGAGGTGACCCCCACCACCGTCAGGCCGCGGCCGCGCGCGTACTGCGCCAGCTCGACCGGCATGACCTGCCGGCCGGAGAGCGAGACGACGAAGAGCAGGTCCCCGGCGGCGGCCGGGGTGAGGTCGAGGGTGGTGGTGGCCAGGCCGGAGACCCGCTCCAGCGCGCTGGAGAGCGGGGCCGGCATCACCGTCACCCCGGACATCCCGGGGACGTCCAGCAGGTTCACCGGGACGAGCCCGCCGGCCCGGTAGACCACGTCCTGGGCGGCCAGCGAGGAGTGGCCGGAACCGAAGGTGAAGACCCGGCGGCCCTCGGTCACGGCCTCCGCCAGCAGCGCGCCGGCCGCCTCGATGCTGCCGGCCTCCTCCGTGCGGACCCGCTGGAGGTGGGCGATGGCGGCGTCGAAGTACCGGCCGACCAGGTCGTTCATCTGTGCCTTCGCTCTCTGCCGGCGGGGGAGCCGGCCGGGTGGGGAGGTCCGGCTGGTCCAGACCGCCGATGGAGAAAGCTACGGCGAGCACCGTGCTGCCTCACCCGTGCCGCTGTCAACAGGAACGAAAAGCCGTCCCCGGGGCCCCTGCACGGGCCCGGTTGTCGGTGCGGTAGGACAGAATTGGCGGTGAGGACACCGAAGAACGGAGCCAGCGGCGATGTCTGGGCTGATCGACACCACTGAGATGTACCTTCGCACCATCCTGGAGCTGGAGGAGGAGGGCATCACCCCGATGCGTGCCCGGATCGCCGAGCGACTGGAGCAGAGCGGCCCCACGGTCAGCCAGACGGTCGGCCGGATGGAGCGCGACGGTCTGCTGCAGGTCGCGGGCGACCGCCACCTCGAACTCACCGAGGAGGGCCGCCGGCTCGCGGTGCGGGTGATGCGCAAGCACCGCATCGCCGAGTGCCTGCTGGTCGACGTCATCGGGCTGGAGTGGGAGCAGGTGCACGAGGAGGCCTGCCGCTGGGAGCACGTGATGAGCGAGACGGTGGAGCGCAAGGTGCTCGCCATGCTCGGCCACCCCACCCAGTCGCCGTACGGGAACCCGATCCCCGGCCTGGACGAGCTGGGCGACGCCAAGGCGGAGGGCGAGGGCTTCGACGCCGCGCTCGTCCCGCTGGACTCGGTCAGCCCGGGCGACGCCGGGGCCGACGTGGTGGTCCGCCGGATCGGCGAGCCGATCCAGACCGACGGCGAGCTGATGCGCACGCTGCGCCGGGCCGGGATCCGGCCGGGGTCGACGGTGCGGGTCACCGCCGGGGTCGGCGGGGTGCTGGTCGGCAGCGGGGACAACGCGGCCGAGCTGGGCAAGGACATCGCCTCGCACGTCTTCGTCGCGCAGTCCTGAGCCGCGCGGTCCTGACCGCAAGGCTTCCGGGGGTGCGGTGAGCACGGCCGGACGAGCAACCGAATGAGCAGGGCCCGGTGCATCCCCGTGCACCGGGCCCTGCTCGTCCTCCCCGTTCCTCCCCTTCCCTCCCTGCCCTCCCGCTCCCTCCCTGCTTCCGCGGCACCGGCCTCCCCGAACCCGGCCGGTGCCACGACCCCTCCCGCTCCCCTCCTGCTCCCTCCCGTCCCCTCCGCTCCCTCCCGACCGCCCCGCCCGGCTTCCCCGTCCGAGCGTCCCTTTCGGCGTCCCCTCACGATGGAATTCCTCCCCTCGGCAGATCATGGCAATCCTTGAGCGTTGTCACTCGTACGAGGGGCTTGTGCCGTTGACCAGCGGGTACACCGAAGCCTTATCCGTACATGCGTCTGACGGGCCCCGCCTCCGGTGGGAGGCAAGGCCCGTCAGTCGCGCGCGGGGTGTCGCGCATCGCGCACCCTCACCCGATAGGCGTAGGGCGGCCGTTCACGGGACGGTGAATCTCCGGACGCTCCCCGGGGCCGTCCGGTCCTGAACCGGTCCGGAAGGGGTCAGCGCACCGCGGCCGGCTGGGCCGGCTGCGCGCGGGGCGACGGGGCCTCGCGCCCGCAGGCGTAGGCGAGCGGGCTGATCAGCTCGGCGGCGTCCGGCAGCCAGCGGTTGACGGAGGAGGGCGAGCGGGCCCACTGGGCGAAGCCGCTCTGGCCGACCCGGGACGGCGGCGCCACCGTCCAGTCGCCCTCGCCGCGGGCCACCAGGTCGAGCCGGCCGGGCGGCCAGCCGAGCTTGCGCAGCATCTCCGGCAGCTTGGCCGCCACACCGGGGAGCACCAGGAAGTGCAGCCGGCGCCCGGACCGCCCGGGCGCGGCCGGGACGACGACCACCGGGCCGAGCTGGAGGTCCATCCGCTCCATCCGGGCCAGCGCCAGGCAGCCGGCCACCTCCGGCACGTCCAGCACGTCGAAGGACCGGCCGGTGGGCAGCAGGATCGACGCTTCCGGACGCTCGGTCCACCAGCGCCGGACCGCGCCCGGGCCGGCGCTCGCCTTGCGGGCCCAGTCCGTGTCGATCGGGTGCGCGCCGGGCAGCGCGCAGCGCAGGTCGCCGCAGGAGCAGCGGGCCGGCCCGTCGCCGTCGATCAGCCAGGCGCCCGGCGCGACCTCCCAGTGCCGGCTCTCGGCGTAGCCGACGGCTTCGATGAGCATCGGGGGGAGTCCGGCGGTGCCGCCCTGGTCGGGGGAGTCTGGGATGTCTTCCACGGGCTGCTCAACTACCGTGCGTGAGGCTGGTTACGGCCGAGTGGGGGGCGGTCTGCCGCGTGTCGGCAATGTCACCCGAACCGGTGAGGCAACCGAGTTGGTGCGGGCGGGGGTGGGCGCAGTGGGGGCGCACGGGAGCATTTACCAGGGCGCGTGGGGGGTGGGGATCGTCACCGTGGGTATCCCGGTGGCGTTGCTGATCGCTAACCTGGTGTCAGATTCCTTGGACGGTCGGACAGTCGGCAACAGATCAGCAGAATCGTCGCCCGCCGGCCGGGACCGGAGGGTGTGGGGAGGCGAAGCCCAATGGCCGCGAGACCACTTGTCGCACGACAGCCCAACGAGCGTCTGCAGCAGCTGATCCAGGAGGCCAGCTGCTCCAACGCCGGCCTGGCGCGGAGAGTCAACCTGTGCGGCGCGGAGCACGGTCTGGACCTGCGGTACGACAAGACGTCGGTCGCGCGCTGGCTCCGCGGCCAGCAGCCGCGCGGGCAGGCCCCGGCGGTGATCGCCGAGGCGCTCGGCCGCAAACTGGGGCGGAGCGTGTCGGTCGAGGAGATCGGCATGGCGGACGGCAAGAACCTCAGCTCCGGGATCGGGCTGCAGTTCGCGCCGACGCTGAACGCCGCGCTGGAGCAGGTCTGCGAGCTGTGGCGCAGCGACGTCGGCCGGCGGGACTTCCTGACCGGGGCGACGGTGGCGGCCTCCGCGCTGGTCGAGCCCAGCCGGGACTGGCTGATCACCCCGCCCGACCCGGTGGTGGCCCGCACCGGCGGCACCCGGGTCGGTCCGACGGACGTCGCGGCGATCAAGGCGACCACCGCGATGCTGGTCGACCTCGACCACCGCTTCGGCAGCGGGCACGTCCGCCCGGTGGTGGTGCACTACCTCAACAGCGTGGTCTCCGGGCTGCTCGGCGGCGCCTACCGGGAGGAGACCGGGCGGCAACTCTTCGCGGCGGTCGCCCGGTTGACCGAGCTGGCCGGCTACATGGCGGTGGACACCGGGCAGCCGGGCCTGGCCCAGCGCTACTACATCCAGGCGCTGCGGCTCGCCCAGGCCGCGGACGACCGCGGCTACGGCGGGTACGTGCTGGCGGCCTCGATGAGCCACCTGGCGGCCACCCTGGGCAACCCGCGGGAGATCGCCCAGCTCGCCCGCGCCGCGCAGGAGGGCGCCCGTTCGGTGGCCACCCCGACGGCGATGGCGATGTTCTATGCGGCCGAGGCGCGCGGGCACGCGCTGCTCGGCGACGCCCGCTCCTGCGAGGCGGTGGCCGCCAAGGCACTGGAGGCGATGGAGCGGCGCCGTCCGGAGGACGACCCGGACTGGATCGTCCACTTCGACGACGCCTACCTGGCGGACGAGCTGGCGCACTGCCACCGGGACTTGGAGCAGGCCGGCCAGGCCGAGCACTACGCCCGCCGGGCGCTCGACCTGCACCCGCCGACCCGGGTGCGGCGCCGTGCGGTCGACCTCGTCCTGCTGGCCACGGCCCAGTTGCAGCAGCGGGACCTGGAGCGGGCCTGTGAGACGGGCGCGCAGGCGGTGCGGCTGTTGAGCGGGCTGCGGTCCAACCGGGGCGTGGAGTACCTGGACGAGTTCCGGCGGCGGCTGGAGCCGTTCCGGGAGCAGCGGGTGGTCCGCGAGTTCCAGGCCCGGGCCGAGGCGGAGGCGGCCTGACCGTCGGCTGACCGGTGCCCGGCCGACGGCGGCCGGGCGGCGGTCCGGCGGCGGTCCGGCGGCGGGCCGGTGCCCGGTCGGTGCCTGGTCGGTGCCCGGTCGCGCGGTTCGGCGTGCGCGGGGAGGGACGGTGAGGGATGGGCCGCCCACGTGGTCACCCGGTTCGGTGAACCGGTAGCGTGGGCGCGACGTCCAAGGAACTGTGATGCTCCCAAGAACCGACGAGATGTGGTCCGCCGTCAGCGCGCGGTCGTGCA
The DNA here is from genome assembly GCF_040643935.1 of Kitasatospora sp. NPDC047058. NCBI lineage: Bacteria > Bacillati > Actinomycetota > Actinomycetes > Kitasatosporales > Streptomycetaceae > Kitasatospora > Kitasatospora sp. NPDC047058. Next base: position 46,730 of record NZ_JBEYVJ010000007.1, read on the forward strand.
CAGGTGAGGAATCGCGTTGAGCCAGCGCCGCTCGTACCCCAACTCGGGTGACTTCAACCTGGACGACCTGTTCCGCCCCGAGCCCGGTCAGCCGCAGCCCGGTCAGCCGCAGCCGGGCCAGGCCCAGGGCGTGCCCGGCCAGCAGCCGCCGGCCGGCCCGGCGTACGGGCAGCCGTCCGGCCAGCCCGAGTACCTCGGTGAGGGCGCGCACGCGCTGCCGACCCAGGCGATGCCGGCGCAGGCGATGCCGGCACAGGGCGCCCAGTGGGGCGGTGCCCCGCAGCCCGGGTACGGTGCCGCGCCGCAGGCCGACCCGGCCCCGGACACCCAGTACCTGCCGCCCTACCCCACCGCGGACCCGCAGGGCGGCTACCCGGCCGCCCAGCCCGGCTACCCGCAGCCCGGGCCCGCCCCGGTGCAGGCGGCCCCCCAGAGCTTCCCGCCGCAGGCGCAGCCCCCAGCCCCGGGCTACCCGGCGTACCAGCCGGCCCAGCCCGGGCACCCGGCCCAGCCGGAGTACGCCGGGCAGGACCACCCGACCGGCCCGGTCGCCACCCGCGGCGGCGGTCTGGGCGGGCGTTCGTCCAACAAGCTGATCATCGGCGGCGTGGTGGCCGGCTGCGTGGCGGCCGGCGTCCTGGTCGCCGTGCTGATGAGCGGCGGCGACGACAAGACCGGCTCGGAGAAGCAGGCCGCCCCGGTGGCCACCGTCGGCGGCACGCCCGCCGGCACGCCGGCCGCGAGCGGATCGGCGGCGACCGTCAGCCCGGAGGTCAAGGCCCAGGCCCAGCCGCTCTCCGACCTGCTCGGCACCGCCGGCGACAGCCGCACGGCGGTGGTCAACGCCGTCGGCGCGCTGCAGAAGTGCGACAAGCTGCCCGAGTCCCAGCAGGCGCTGACCGACGCCGCGGGCAAGCGCCGGGAGCTGCAGTCCAAGCTGTCGGCGCTGAAGACGGACAAGCTGCCGGGCGGCCCGCAGCTGGTCGAGCAGCTCAACGCGGCCTGGACGGCCTCGGCGACGGCCGACGACGAGTACGCGGCCTGGGCCGCGGACATGCAGGGCGGCTGCGACGCCAAGAAGACCGACAACCAGCACTACAAGAACGCCGTCCAGGCCAGCGGCGCGGCGACCACCGCCAAGAAGCAGGCCTCCGGCCTCTGGAACACCATCGCCGGCCAGACCGGCCTGCCGACCCGCGGCGACGGGGACCTGTAGGAAACGCGGAGGGGCCGTGCCGGCTGTCCGGTACGACCCGTTCCGTCCGTTCCGCCCACCCGCGGTCACGCCGGCGGCTTGCTCCCGGTGAGCACCCAGCGCACGTCCACGAAGCCCGGCTGCTGCAGGGTCATCCGCCCGCCCTTGACCACCTGGTACGTCACCCAGGTGTTCACCAGCCGCGGCGACTCGGTGCTCGGCAGCATGTTGGTGGTGCCCCAGTTCAGCGGCGGCGTCAGCCCGACGTCCACCTGCTCCCCGCTGTCCAGCAGCGCGGTCACCGTCTTGGCGGTGACCGGCCTGCCCGCCGAGCTCAGCCGCTCGGTGACCTGCCGGAACACCTCGTACGCGACCCAGGTGGTCTGCACGCCCGGGTCGGCGACGTCGATGCTGCGCCCGCCGGCGGCGTCGCTGCGGACCACCGCGCGCAGCCCGTCCCAGATCCTGGCCGACTCCGGCGGGTACCAGCCGGTCACGTAGGCGCCGGCCAGCGGGCCGCTGTCGCCGCCGGTGGAGTCCACCACCGACTGCTGGACGCTGCCGATCACCGAGGCGACCCGGGTGTTCTTCGCTGCCACCCGGCGGTAGGAGTCGAGCAGGTTGCCGGTCGGCTCGGCGGCCAGGGCGGAGGTGATGCAGTTGCCCGGCTCGTCCTTGCCGACCGCCTTGCGGATCACCTGCGTGTAGTCGGAGGACTGCTCCGGCGCCTTGACGTCGAGCAGCTTGATCCCGGCCGGCTTGAGCGCGTTGGCCAGGTAGCCGAGCAGGTTGTCGCCGGCCGGGGTGTCCGGCCGGATCAGCGCGACGGCCTTGCAGCCGGCCTCCACCAGCTGCCGGCCGCTGCCGCCGATCAGCGCCGGCATGCCTCCGGCCACCGGGTACGACAGCGGGCTGCTGAACTCGGGCTGGGTGAGCCCGTAGCCGCCGATCAGCGGGATGCCGGCGCGCTCCAGGACGGGCATGAACCGGTCGCCGTACTGGCTGTAGGAGCCGATCACGGCGACCGCCTTGGCGTCCACCGCCTGCTGGGCGCAGGCCGTGGCACCGTCCGCGGTGTTGTGCTCGTTGCAGGTGAGCACGCGGATCCGGCGGCCGTTTAAGCCGCCCTTGGTGTTGACGTCCCGGCCGATCGCCTCGGCGAGGGCGGTCATGCCGGGCCGGTCGGCGGAGCCCGTACCGGACGGTGCCCAGGTCATCACGGTCAGGTCGTCGGCGTTGGTGGCGGCATCGGCCGGTCCGCCGCACGCGGAGGCCGTGAAGAGGGTGGGGAGCAGCGCCACCGCGGTGGCGGCTGCGGCGATCGGACGGCGGCGGCGCCGCGGCGCGATCGGTGGCTGAGCCTCGAACGAGCCCCTTCGGCTGGTCATCGGTCTTCCCTCCCGGGGCGCTCGGCAGCGCACCGGCACCAGCCAAGCCCCGGCGCCACACGCCGAGAGGGCCTAAACGGGAACGGATGGCAAACGGCGGCCGAACTCCGGACGCGGACGCGTGTAGAGCCGGAGTGGAGTACGAACGGTGGGGGAACGTACGATCGTCGACCATGTCCGCCAGTACAGATTCTTCGCATCGGTCCGCCCGAACCCCTTCTCGTCCGGGCCACCGCTCCAGCACGATGGGCGGCATGCCGCTCAACGACCTGCCCTGGTGGCGCTGGCGCGCCCGACTGCGCTCGGCGCTGCACATGCTGTCCGACCCCGGATTCCAGGAGGAGACCTGGCTGGCCGGCCGGGAGGGCTTCGGTGACGTGACCGACGCCGTCTACCGGCTGGTGGAGGACACCTGGCTGGACCGCTGGTCGGCGGAGAAGTACGTCGGCACGATCTTCCGGGACTCCGCCGAGGCCGCCGTCGTGGACGTCGCGGTGCTGCGGGTGGTCCGGATCCTGCACGAGGTCGGCGCGGACGCCCCGGCCTCCGCCTACCTCGGCCACCACGGCTGGCCGGAGGCGGTCCGGGCGGCCCGCGAGGCACACGTCAAGCTGGCCCTCGGCGACGGCGAGGACCCGGACGCCCCGCCGCGCTCGCTGGACGTGCTCCGCATCCTGACCTCCAGCTGAGGTCCCGGCCCCGCCGGGAGTGCGGGTCCGTGGCCGGATGCCGGCGGCCGGTACCGGCCGATGTCCGGCCGCCGTCCCGGAGTGCGGGCAGCCCTGCGGTGGCTGTCCACGATGTGACACGCTGGACCACCAACCGACGACACGACCTCAGGACGGGACGAACCCCACCGTGGAACAGCAGACGGCCAGTGCACAGTACGTCCTCACGCTGTCCTGCCCGGACAAGCAGGGCATCGTCCACGCGGTCTCCAGCTACCTCTTCATGACCGGCTGCAACATCATCGACAGCCAGCAGTTCGGGGACGGGGACAGCGGGCTGTTCTTCATGCGGGTGCACTTCTCCGCCGCCGAGCCGGTCACCGTCGACAAGCTGCGGGCCAGCTTCGCCGCGATCGGGGCCTCCTTCGGGATGGACTGGCAGATCCACCCCAGCGAGGAGCGGATGCGGATCGTCCTGATGGTCAGCAAGTTCGGGCACTGCCTGAACGACCTGCTGTTCCGCAGCCGGATCGGCGCGCTGCCGGTGGAGATCGCCGCGGTGGTCTCCAACCACACCGACTTCCAGGACCTGACCGAGGGCTTCGGCATCCCGTTCCACCACATCCCGGTCACCAGGGAGACCAAGGCCGAGGCCGAGCAGCAGTTGCTGGACCTGGTCGCCAAGGAGAACGTCGAGCTGGTCGTGCTGGCCCGCTACATGCAGGTGCTCTCGGACCAGCTCTGCACCGCGCTGTCCGGCAAGGTGATCAACATCCACCACTCGTTCCTGCCGAGCTTCAAGGGCGCCAAGCCGTACCACCAGGCGCACGCCCGGGGCGTCAAGCTGATCGGCGCCACCGCGCACTACGTCACCGCCGACCTCGACGAGGGCCCGATCATCGAGCAGGAGGTGGCCCGGGTGACCCACGACGTCACCCCGGACCAGCTGGTCGCACTCGGCCGGGACGTCGAGTGCCAGGCGCTCGCCCGCGCGGTGAAGTGGCACAGCGAGCACCGCGTGCTGCTGAACGGCAGCCGCACCGTCGTCTTCGCCTGAGCACCCCGAGGCCCTGAGCACCCCGAGGCCCTGAACCCCCGAGGCCTGGGGCCCCGCGGCGTTCAGGGCCGGGTGGCGCTCAGGGCCCCGCGGCGTTCAGGGCCGGGAGAGCAGCGGTGCCGCGTGCAGCACCTCGCGGATCGCGGCCCGGTCGCCGTGCTCGCCCACCGGCAGCCGGTCCGGGTCGCGGTGCGCGGCGGCCAGCTGGCAGAACTCCAGCCCGTCCAGCACCATCGCGGCCACCGGCTCCCCGCCGGGCGGGCCGCTCTCCGGGCCGTCCAGGGGGATCAGCCACTCGCCGGCCGCCGGGCCGTCGATCACCAGCCGGACCAGCCGGCCCGTTCCGCCGTGCCGGCCGTCGCCGTCCCGCGCCGCCGCGGGCGCGCCGGCGTGCTCGGGCCGGGCGGCGCGCAGTCCGGCCAGGGCCGGCGGGAGCATCCGGACGGCCAGGTCGACCATCTGCCGCAGGTGCTGCGGCGCCGGCGGGTCGTACGGGTAGGCCACCGCGCGGGCCACGTCCTCGCCGTGGACGTAGCACTCGAAGGCCCGGTCGACGAAGGCGTCCCGCAGCGGGACGGTCGCGAAGCCGTAGTCGACCGGGGTGTTGCCGTGCGGGGCCAGCGCGGCGGTGCGGACCAGTTCGTGGCAGTGCCGGCGCCACCGGGCGCGCACCGTCTGCGGAGGCTGCCCGGCCTGGTCGGCGGTCAGCCGGGCGGTGCGCTCGGTGATCCCGGCCCACGGGCCGCCCTGCGCGGGGACCCTCGGTGCCGGCGGGGCCGGGTCCTGCGGCGGCACCCGGCGGGCGGCGGCGGGCCCGGGCCCGCCGAGGACGGGGACGCCGGGGACGGGGTCGGGCAGGCCGAGCGCGACGGCCAGGAAGCCGTCGACGGCGGCGAGGTGGCAGAGCACCTCGGCCGGGCGGAGGTACTCGGTGCCGCCGTGCCAGGGGAGTTCGGCCACCTCCTGCCACTCCTCCGGGCCGAGGTCGCGCAGCAGTGCGTCGAGCTTGGCGGTCTCGGCGGTGTAGGCGGCGCCCCAGGCCGGGACCGGCAGGTCGGCCGGGCGCCGGGCCAGGCACCAGTCGAGCACCTGCTGGCGCAGCGAACCGGGCTGGTCGAGCGGCTCGTCGAGGGCGAGCCAGCCGGCCGCCTCGCGGAGCCGGGCGGCCTCCTCGGCGCAGTCCCGGCAGGCCCGCAGGTGCGGTTCGAGTTCGGCGGCCTCGCGGGGCGGGCAGGCGCCCAGGGCCCAGGCGCCGAGCAGCGAGCGGAGGGCCTCGTGCTGCTCCTCGGTGGTCGTCACGTGCCCCCGTCCTCGTTCCGGTGCCGGTCGTCGTGCGCTGATTCGTCGTGCGCTGGTTCGTTGCGTGCGGTTCCGTGGTCGGCGGTGCGCTCGTGCCCTGTCGCGTCCCGCGGCGCCGCCCGGTGCCGCTCCGCTCTGGGCGCCGCGGCTTCCTCCCGGGCGGCCGCGCTGGGCTTCGGTTCGTGCGGGGCCTCGTCCGGCCGGTGGCCGCGCTGCCCGGCCTGCCGGGCCTGCTGCTGGCGGTCGCGTTCCCGGGCGAGCTCGGTGGCCAGCAGCTCCAGGCCGAGCCGCATCCGCTGCTTGGCGATCTGCTCGCTGATGCCGAGCCGGCGGGCGGTCTCCTGGTAGGTGCGGCCGCCGTAGTACGACACGGTGATGGTCTCCCGCAGCGTCTGCGGCAGGGAGTCGACCACGTACTGGATCCGCGCCGCGGTGGCCACGGTCCGGATCTCCTCCTCGACGGGGGAGTTCTCGTCGTACCGGCTCCCGCCGTACGGGCCGCCGCCCGGCCGGCTCCCGTCGTACCCGCCGCGGGCGCCGTGGTCGGGGCCCTCGCCCTCGGCGGCGCGCCGGACCCGGAGCCGGTCCACCGCGCGGCGGTGCGTCAGCGAGCCGATCCAGGAGCGGAGCGAGCCCTGGGCCGGGTCGAAGGCCTCCGGGTGCTCCCAGACGTGGGCGAAGATCTCGCGGGTGAGCTGGGCGGCGGCGGCCTCGTCGGCGAGTATCCGCCCGGCCAGCCCGTGCACCATCGGCGCCAGCTGGTCGTAGAGTTCGCCGAGCGCGGTCTCCTCGCCGCGGGCGAGCCGGCGCTGGAGCTGTTCGTCCCAGCGCGGGGAGCGGCCGGGGGCGGCCATCGGGAACCACCCTCCTACCGTGGGGTTCGCGGACTTACCCAACGGTATCTTGCGGCCTTCCGGGGGCGGGCGGATTCGGTGAAGAACGGATCTCGTGGTTTCGGATCGTCACATCGTGGGACCGGCCGCCGGGTCCGGCCGTTCGAAGCCCTGCTGGACATATGTCGCACGGGTGGTTCGCGAGTGGCGGGCCCGGCGCCGGGGGCGTCCGGCGGTAGGTTCACCCCTGCGTGTCCGGCCGGCCGGGACCGGGCCGGACGAGCGCCGGTGCGAGGCTCGCGAGAGTGAACGGGACAGTATGCACTGCGCTGTCCCCCGATCGCTGGAATATGCCCGAAGCGCTTGCTGCACCCCTCCCGCCGACTCATCCTGAGGCGTATTCGTGTCGCAGCCAGTGCGCGACGGACGAGATGCGCGGGCGCGACGGACCGGGTGTGACGTGCGGTGGGCGACACCCGCGGCGCGGCCCGGGGTGTGCGGTGGCCCGGCGGGTGCCGGGACCGGCCGGCTGGACGAACCGGCCCGACCGGGACGACGGCCGAACTGCGAGTGCGGGTGGTGGAGCGGTGCAGGTTCTTCAGGTACAGCTGGCGGTACGGGCCGATCCTGCCGAGGTCGGCCGGGCCCGCCGGTGGGTGCGTTCGCGGCTGCTCAACCACGGCGTGGGCCCGGACGCCCCGCTCGCCGAGACGGTGGTCCTGGTGGTCTCCGAGCTGGTGACCAACGCCGTGGTGCACACCGGTCGTCCGGCCGTGCTCCGGCTCTGCTTCCCGATGGAGTGCACTGCGCCGGGCGCGGACCCGGCGGCGGCCGGCGCCGGGGGATCCGGGGCGCCCGCCCTCGGCCTGCTCCGGGTCGAGGTCGCGGACGCCAGCCGGACGGCCCCCGCCCCCCGGCACGCGGGTGCGGACGCCGACGCCACCAACGGGCGCGGCCTGGAGCTGGTCGAACTGCTCTGCGACCGCTGGGGTTGGTATCCGGACGGTTCGGGCAAGCGGGTCTGGTGCGAGATCGGCACGGACACCACGCCGGTGGACCCGCTGACCGCCGTGGACTGGGCCGCGCTGGCGCAGTGACGCCGCCGAAGGGCCCATGGGCAGGCCCGTGTCCGGCTGCGACGATCATCGGGCCGAAACCTGACGCAACCATTCCGAATTTCCGACAACCCCATTGACGTGACGTATCCGGCTGATCACGCTTGGGAGCAGCGCTCCGTTGCGAGGGGACGCCGAGGGAACACCCGCATACCGCTACGGTGCTGCTGTCCAGGGGGACCATGCCAGCAGGGGGGCCGTAGCCGGTCGATCACGCGGTGGTTCCTCGGCGAGTGCGGAGAGCGGTGGTGCGGGTTCAGGGCCCGTGCTTGGTGGTTGGATGGCGGCCGGCCGCACCGTGCTCGGGGTGCGTGCGACCCGCCGCCATCCGATCCCCGTCCCGGCGGTCGCTTTCCGGCCACCCGCCGGATCGTTTTCCGGTCGCTCCGACGGCATCGCCCGTGCTGGACCGCTCCGGCGCCGGCCCGCCGGCGGGCCCGTCGTCAGCAGGCCGTCGTCAGCACGCCGGTTCGGTCGTCCGGAAGGTGCGCCGGTACGCGCTCGGCGCGACGTCCAGCCGTCCGCGCAGCTGCAGCCGGAGCGAGGCGGCGGTGCCGAAGCCGGACTCCCGGGCGACCTGGTCGATCGTCAGGTCGGTGCGCTCCAGCAGCTGCCGGGCCCGTTCGGTGCGCTGCACCGTCAGCCACTGGCCCGGGCTGGCACCGGTCTCCTCGCGGAACCGCCGGGTGAAGGTCCGCACGCTCATCCCGGCCCGGTCGGCGAGCAGGCGCAGCGGGAGCGGCCGGTCCAGGTGCTCCAGCGCCCAGGCCCGGACGGCGGCCGTGCCGGGGCCGGTCTCGACGGTCGGGCGGGGGAGCGTCACGTACTGCTTCTGGCCACCCTCGCGCCACGGCGGCACCAGGCAGGTGCGGGCCACCGCGTTGGCCACCGCGCTGCCGTGGTCGCGGCGCACGATGTGCAGGCAGAGGTCGACGCCGGCGGCCACCCCGCCCGAGGTGAGCACGTCACCGTCGTCCGTGAACAGCACGTCCGGGTCGAGCCGGACCTTCGGGAAGAGCGCGGCGAAGCGGTCGGTGTAGCTCCAGTGGGTGGTGGCCGGGCGGCCGTCGAGCAGGCCGGCGGCGGCCAGCACGAAGGAGGCGGTGCAGATCGAGACCAGCCGGGTGCCGGGCCGGATCCGGGCCAGGGCGGCCGTCAGGGCGGGGCCGAGCTCGGCGTCCACCTGCTGGGGGCCCGGGTCGGCGGAGGCCGGGATCACCACGGTGTCGGCCCACTCCAGGAGTTCGGGCCCGTGGTCGACGGAGACCCGGAAGTCCGTGCTGGTGGCGACCGGCCGGCCGTCCACGGTGCAGGTGGCCACCTGGTAGTACGGGACGCCGGCGGCGTCCTTGGCCGACCCGAAGATCCGCGCGGGGATGCCCAGTTCGAAGGCGATCACCCCGTCGAGGGCCAGTACCGCGACCTTGTGCGCCACCCCGTGCTCCCTTCGGTCCGTTCGTCGGGCCTTCGTCGGGCCTTCGTCGGGCCAGCGTACGCCGGGCCGGTGGCCCGATCTTTGCGAAAGCTGGCAGCCAGGCCACTCGAAGGCGCCCGGGCCGTTCGGGAGACTCGGCCGGGTGAACCAACGGAACGCCCCCGCACCCGACGCCACCCCCGCCTCGCCCGCACCCGACACCACCCCCACCTCCTCCATCTCCGCCACGCCCGGCTCCGCCGCCCCTGCGAGCCCCCGCGCTCCGCGCGTGCACTACGCCTGGGTGGTGGCCGCCGTCGCCCTGCTGGTACTGCTCGGCTCGGCCGGGTTCCGCTCCACGCCCAGCCTGATGATGGACGCGTTGCACAACGAGTTCGGTTGGTCGATGGCGACGATCTCCAGCGCCACCTCGGTCAACCTCACCCTCTACGGCCTCACCGCCCCCTTCGCCGCGGCTCTGATGGACCGGTTCGGCGTCCGGCTGGTGGTGGTCTGCGCGCTGCTCACCATCTCGGTCGGCGCCGGCCTGACCATGCTGATGCGCGAGCCCTGGCAACTGGTGCTCTGCTGGGGCGTGCTGGTCGGCCTCGGCAGCGGCTCGATGGCCGGCGCGTTCGCCACCACGATCACCGGCCGCTGGTTCACGGCTCGGCAGGGGCTGGTCACCGGCGTGCTCACCGCGGCCGGTGCGGCCGGCAACCTGGTGTTCCTGCCGCTCGGCGCCTGGCTGGTCGAGGCGCACGGCTGGCGCTCGGCGGTGGTGGTGGTCTCGCTGGCGGCCAGCGCGGTCGCCGTCCCGGTGCTGCTGCTGATGCGCGAGCGCCCGGCCGACCTCGGCCTGCTCCCGTACGGTGCGACCGAGGAGCCCCCCGCCCCGGCCGCGGACCGGCGGGCGCTGGCCCGCTCGCTGCGGGTGCTGCGCGACGCGGCCCGCAGCCGGGCGTTCTGGCTGCTGGCCGGCTCCTTCGCGATCTGCGGCGCGACCACCGCCGGGCTGGTCGGCACCCACTTCATCCCGGCCGCCCACGACCACGGCCTGCCGGTCACCACCGCGGCGAGCCTGCTCGCGCTGATCGGTGTCTTCGACGTGGTCGGCACGATCGCCAGCGGCTGGTTCACCGACCGCGTCGACTCCCGGCTGCTGCTGGTCGTCTACTACGCGCTGCGCGGGCTGTCGCTGGTCCTGCTGCCGCAGCTGTTCGCCGGCTCGCTGGAGCCGCCGATCCTGGCCTTCGTGATCTTCTACGGCCTGGACTGGGTGGCCACCGTGCCGCCGACCGTCGCCCTCTGCCGCCGGCACTTCGGCGAGGACGCGCCGATCGTCTTCGGCTGGGTGCTGGCCTGCCACCAGATCGGCGCCGCCGTGGTGGCCGGACTGGCGGGCCTGGCCCGGGACGCGCTCGGCACCTACGACCTCGCCTGGTACGCGGCCGGCGGGCTCTGCGCGGTCGCCGTCGTGCTCTGCCTGGCCCTGCGGGGGACCGGGGCACCCCGGGTGGTCCCGGCGTTGTCCTGAGGGGTGGGTAGGTTCGCGGTCATGACGCTCTCCTTCACCCTGGACCCCGTGCTCGACCCCGACCTGCGTGCCCGGATCGTCCGGCTCTGGACGGACGTCACCAACGCGGGCGGTGCCGTCGGCTTCGTCGCGCCGGTGACGGAGGACGAGGTCTGGAAGACCGCGGACGTGCAGTTCGCCGGTGCCGGCCCGGGCGAGCCGGACCGGCTGCTCGTCGCGCACGAGGCCGGCACCGGGCGGCTGGCCGGCCTGCTGTTCTTCGAGTCGATGCGGTTCGGGCCGATGGACCACTGGCGGCTGCTCAAGCGGGTCATGGTCCACCCGGACTTCCAGGGGCGCGGCTACGGCGCCGAGCTGATGACCGAGGCCGCGCGGGTGGCCCGGGCCTGGGGCCTGGACGGCATCCGGCTGTCCCTGCGCGGCGGCCTCGGGCTGGAGACCTTCTACGGCCGCTGCGGGTACACCGAGGTCGGCCGGGTGCCCGCGGCGATCCGGGTCGCCCCCGGGGACGACCGCGACGACGTCACCATGTGGCTCGACCTGCGCTGACGGCGCGGCCGCGGCGGCGGGCCCGCGCGGGGACCGGGCGACCCGTTCCCCGCGCGGCCCGTCAGGCATGCTTCACTGGGAGACCGGCCGGTCCCGTGCAGAGAAGGATGTGTCCCCGGTGAGCAATGTGAGCAGCAAGTCGCACGCCACCCTCCGCTACACCTCCCTGCGGGTCAGTCTCTTCCTCGGCTGCCTGCTGGTCATGCTGCTGCTCGGCCACTTCCAGGTGATCCCGGTCCGGGGCGAGCTCGGCGTCGTCTTCCTCTTCCTGCTCGCCGCGATGACCTCGGCGCCGCTCAGCTACGCCCTGCTGAGCAAGCAGCGCGACGCGATGTCGGCCCAGATCGCCGGCAAGGTGTCCGGCCTGCGCAGCCGGACGGCGGAGCGGATCGCCACGCAGAACGCCGAGGAGGACGCGGCCGACGAAGCCGCCCGCTCGGCCGCCGTGAACGGCTGACCCGCACCACCGCCGTGCCCGCACCAGCCCCAGGTCCAGCGCCCCGGTACGACGAGCCCGCGCCCGAGAAGCACGTGAGGCACGAGGAGCACGTGAGGCACGAGGAGCACGTGAGGCACGAGGAGCACGAGAAGTCGGCCGGTCCGACTTCCGGTGCTTCCGGCCTGCCCGGGAGCACCGCAGCCGTGCCCGGCGGCCCGCCCACCAGGCCCGGAGAGCATGCCGCCGGACCCGGGGACCAGACCGTCGCGTCCGGCGAGGGCGCCAGCGGGACGTGGCCGGCGCCGGTCCGCAAGCCCACCGGGCGGGACGTCGCCCGGCTCGCCGGGGTCTCGCAGGCCACCGTCTCGCTGGTGTTCTCCGGCTCCGAGGCCGGCCGCCGGGTCTCCGACGCCACCCGCGAGCGGGTCCGGGAGGCCGCCCGCAGCCTCGGCTACCGCCCGCAGGCGGCCGGCCGGCAGCTGCGCCTCGGCCGCAGCGGCATGATCCTGCTGGCCGTGCCGAACATTCTCGGGCCGTTCTTCGGCCGGGTGCTGGAGGGCGTCCACGAGGAGGCCGGCAAGCACGGCCTGGCCGTCGTGGTCAGCTCCGGCTGGGGCAGCGCCACCCTGGCCGACGCGGCCACCACCAGCCGCTTCGACGGCCTGCTGATCTGCTCCCCGGACGACAGCCAGCTCGGCGAGCTGCCCGCGGACACCCCCGCCGTCTTCCTGGACGCGGACCCCGGCACCGACCGGGCCCGGCCGACCATCGAGCTGGACGTGGCGGGCGGCATGCGGGCCGCGGTCGAGCACCTGGCCGGGCTCGGCCACCGGAGGATCGGCCGGCTGCGGTCCACCCACTCGGCGTACACCTTCCGGGTCCGCCAGGCCGCCTTCGAGGAGGCGGTCGGGGCGCTCGGCCTGGAGGTGGTCGAGTTCGGCGTCAGCCTCAACGAGGGCCAGCCGGCCGCCCGCAGCGTCGCCCACCGGCTGCTGGAGCACCCGGACCGCCCGCACGCGGTGATCTGCGACGACGACGTGGTGGCCTCGGGTGTCTACCAGGCCGCCGCCGAACTCGGCCTGAAGGTCCCCGGCGACCTCTCGGTGGTCGGCATCGACAACGTCCCGGTGGCCGCGCTGCTCGCCCCGCCGCTCACCACCGTCGACCTGCCCGGCGAGCGGCTGGGCCGGGCCGGCGTCGCCGCCCTCGCCGACCTGCTCCGCGGCGAGCCGGTCACCCCGGTGCCGCCGTTGGCCACCTCGCTGGTCCTGCGCTCGTCCACCGCCGCCTCGGCCTGACCCCGGAGCGGCTCAGGCGGTGTCGTCCGGGGGCGTCCCGGGCTTCGTGTAGAGGACTTCGCGGGCCTGCTCGGCGGCGCGGACGATGCCCTCGGAGACGAAGTCGAGGAAGCGGGCGACGTTCTCCAGGCGGGTCGCGGCCGGGGTCCCCGGGCCGAGGACGGCGACGCCCTGGAGCGCGGCCTCGGCGAACCTGTTGTTGTCCCGGGCGCTGCGGATCATCGACTGGTACCAGAGGTCGTCGTCGACGATGTAGCGCTCCCGGCGGCCCTCGTCGCGCTCCCGGCGGACGAGTTCCAGGCCCTCCAGGAAGGTGATCGCCTTGGACACCGACGCCGGGCTGACCTGGAGGCGCTGGGCGAGCTCGGACGCGGTGAGGCTGCCCGCGTCGCTGGTGTAGAGGCAGGCCAGCACCCGGGCCATCATCTTGGGCGCGCCCGACTGCATGAGGATGGTGGTGAGCGTCTCCTCGTACTCGCGCACGGCAGCGGCGTCGCGTCCGTACGGCTGGGGGGCCGACTCCGGCCCCTGGGCGGCGGCGGGCCGGCGCCGGTGGGCGCGGCGTTCGGTGGCGCGGTGGGCCAGGTCGGCGCGGTAGGCGGTGGGGCCGCCGTTGCGCATCACCTCACGCGTGACCGTCGAGGTCGGACGTTCGAGGCGTCGGGCGATCTCGGCGTAGGGGAGGCCGTCGGCCAGTCCCAGCGCGATCTGCTGGCGTTCCTGCTGGGTGAGCCTGCCTCCCGGCATCGCGGTCTCCTTCGTGATTCCTGGTGCGTGCCGCCAGCATAGCGTTCACGCCCAATCCATTGCAACGAGCTCTCTGGCGTTGTTGCGTTAAGTCGCAAGGTCGTTGCAATGATTTCCTTGCCTTGACCTGTGATGATGCGGATTTTGCGCAACGAGCATGTTGCCTAGATCTGGAAAGCAACGTAGCTTTTCCGATGTCAGAAACAACGAGCGAGCTCAGGAGAGCACGATGCAGACCTTCGACACCACCGCCCCGATCACCGTCGTCCTGGACGTCCCCGCCGGGCGCCTCCAGTTCATCGCCGCCGACCGCAACGACACCGCCGTCGAGGTCCTGCCCGCCGACCCCGCCAAGGGCCGCGACGTCCGGACCGCCGAGCAGACCACCGTCACCTACACCGACGGCGTCC
>NZ_JBEYVJ010000008.1:0-58646 GCF_040643935.1 Kitasatospora sp. NPDC047058
CTAAGGTGTTGTTGCCATTCGTCCCGGCTTTTCCGCGGGTGGCTTAGCCGATGGCCGTCGGGCCGCCCGGGGCCCCGCGGCCCGGGCGGCCCCGGGGCCGGCGCGGAGCCGGCGGGGATCAGCCCGCCGTGGCGTGCACCCAGGACAGGCCGTCCGGCGAGGGGATCAGCCCGCCCTCGAACAGCGGCGTCTCCTCCTCGGCGTCCTCGCCCAGCGCCGCGTGCATCTGCATCTTGGAGCTCTCGGTCATCGCCTCGCGCACCACGGACGAGCCGAGCAGCGGGGCCCAGTTGTCGGTGTTGCCGTCGGAGATGGTCTCGACCGCCGAGGCGAACTCCTCGGTCTGCTGGTGCAGGCGCTTCGCGACCGTGTCCGCGTCGCTGAGCGCGGCCTCGCCGGAGGAGACGCCGCCCACCAGGTCGACGAACGCCTCCAGCTCGCCCCGGCTGTTCTGGGTGACCTTCTTGGCCTGCCAGAAGTAGGAGCCCTCCACCTGGTGCATGTCGTAGAAGGACATCAGGAACTCGTAGAACACGCCGTACTCGCGGCGGTAGCGCGCCTCGAACTCCTTCATCGCCACCTCCTCCTCGACCGTCCCGGCCAGCGTGCTGTTGATGGACCGGGCGGCCAGCAGCGCGCTGTAGGTCGCCAGGTGCACGCCGGAGGAGAACACCGGGTCGACGAAGCAGGCGGAGTCGCCGACCAGCATCATCCCGGGGCGCCAGAAGGCGGTGTGGTGGTACGAGTAGTCCTTGCGGACGCGGATCTGGCCGTACTGGCCCTCGGTGACCCGGGTGGCGGGGGCGAGGTAGTCCGCGATCATCGGGCACTCGTCGATCAGCGCCCGGAGCGCCTTCTCCGGGTCGCCCTGCACCTTCTCCGCCATCTCGCGCCGGACGACGGCGCCGACGCTGGTCAGCGTGTCGCTGAGCGGGATGTACCAGAACCAGCCGCTGTCGAACGCCACGCAGAGAATGTTGAAGCGGTTCGGCTCGGGGAGCCGCTTGCCGCCCTCGAAGTAGCCGAACAGCGCCAGGTTGCGGAAGAAGTCCGAATACTCCCGGCGGCCGCCGATCTTCTGGTTGAGCCGGCTCTGGTTGCCGGAGGCGTCCACCACGAAGCGGGCCGAGACCTCCCGGCTCACGCCCTGGTCGTCGGTGTAGCGCACGCCGGTGACCCGGTCGTCGTCCTCGAGGATCTCCGAGACCGCCGAGCCCTCGCGGACCACCGCGCCCACCTTGCGGGCGTTGTCCAGCAGGATCTTGTCGAACTTGGACCGCTCGACCTGGTAGGCGGTCGAGGTCGGGCCGGCCATCTTCGGGGAGATGGAGAACGAGAACGTCCACGGCTCCGGGTTGGCGCCCCAGCGGAACGTGCCACCGCGCTTGAGCGGGAAGCCCGCCTTGGCCAGCTCGTCCGCCGCCCCGGTCAGCTTGCAGATGCCGTGAATCGTGGACGGCAGCAGCGACTCGCCGATCTGGTACCGGGGGAAGACCTCCTTCTCCAGGAGCAGCACCGAGTGCCCCTGCTTGGCCACGAGCGCGGCCAGCGTCGAACCACCCGGGCCGCCGCCGACGACCACGACATCAAATGCTTCGGTGTTGCTCACGCTGATTTCTCTCCCGCTTCTTCGCCGCCGACGCCGGCGGTCTGTGCCGAATGTGCAGTGGTGCTTCCGGAGTGTTCGAGCTGCCCCGGGCGGCCCTCGGGCCGCCCGTCCCCCCTCCCCTTGCCGATCAACTGGAGCAGCGGGCCGGTCATGAAGGTCGTGATGAGTGCCATGAGGACGAGGACGGCGTACAGCCGCTGGCCGATCAGCCCGGCCGTCCTGCCGACGTCCAGGGCGATGAGTTCGGTGAGCCCGCGGGTGTTCACCATGACGGCGACCAGCGCCGACTCCCGGGGCTCCATGCCGCGCAGCCGGGTCACCCCGTAGGTGGGCAGCGCCTTGCCGGCGACCGCGATCAGCACGAGCACGCCCAGCAGGGCGAAGTCGCTCGCGCCGAGCGAGGAGATGTCGACGGAGAGCCCGGTGGTGACGAAGAACAGCGGCAGCAGCGCGGCCGACGTCTGCTCCATCGGCTCCAGGACGTCGGCGTTCGGGGCGCCGCCCCGCCGCGGCATGGCCAGGCCGGCCAGGAACCCGCCGAAGACGGCGTGCAGCCCGAGCGACTGGGTCACCCAGGCGCTGCCCAGGGCGAGGATCAGCGCCGCCGGCACCGGGCTGCTCATCAGCCCGGCCGGCCGGTCCAGCCACCAGCGCATGGCCGGACGGGCCACGCCGAAGAGGAACGCCGTGAAGACGGCCAGCAGGGCCAGCGCGACCATCCAGGAGAACGGGATCGGCTGACCGGACTCGCTGAGCACCGCGGCCAGCACCAGCCAGGCCACCACGTCCATGAGGCCGGCCGCCGCGAGCGCCACCGTGCCCGCCCGGGTGCCCGCGGCCCCGCGCTCCCGCACGATGGCCGCCAGCACCGGCAGTGCGGTGATCGAGACGGCCACCGCCATGAACAGCGAGAACGAACGGTGGCCCGCATGGGCCGGGTCCACGGCCGAGAACAGCCCGCCGCCGAGCTGGACGGCCGCCAGTCCCAGCCCCATCGGGACCAGCAGGGCGGCCACCGCGACGTCCACCGCGGTGCGCCCCGCCCGGAAGGTGCGGAAGTCGATCTCGTAGCCCGCCACGAACATGAAGAGCACGATCGCGATCTGGGAGAGCATCGCCAGGAACGGCCGGGCCCCCGCGGGGAACAGGTAGGTGGACAGGTCGCCCGGGAGGTGGCCCAGCAGGGTCGGCCCCAGGGCGATGCCGGCGATGATCTGGCCGATCACGGTGGGCTGCCCGAAGCGCCGGGCGAGGCCGCTGAACAGCCAGGACACCAGGACGACGAGGGCCACGTCACCGAGGACGGTGGCCGTGAGCGTGCTCACGCGTTCTCCTTCAGGTTCTGTTCTGCGGACCGCCGGCCCAGCCGGGCGAGGTCGGCGTCCGGCCGGCGGACGATCAGCTCCAACAGGTCGACGTACTCGCGGACCAGCGCCTCGGCGGTGCCCCGGGCGAACAGGTCGGTGCTGTACTCCAGGTAGCCCTCCAGGCCGGCGTCCGTCTCGCGCAGCGCCATGCTCAGGTCGAACCCGGCCGTGCCGTTGCCGCCGGGCAGCTGCGTCACGTCCAGGCCGCCGGCGCCGCCCCGCTCCGGGGCGCCGTCCCTCCCGGCCGGGGCCGGGGTCGGGGCCGGGACCAGGTTGAACATCGTCTGGAACAGCGGCGAGTGCGCCGGATCGGGCTCGGGCACCAGGGTGCGGACGAGGTCGGCGAACGGGACGTCCTTGTGCGCCTGGGCCTCGGCCACCACCTCCCGGGCCTGCGCCAGCAGCTCGGTGAAGGACCGCTGCGGGGCCACGTCGAGGCGCAGCACCAGCGCGTTGACGAAGTACCCGACGAGGTCGTCGAGTTCGGCCGCCGGCCGGTTGGTCACCGGGGAGCCGATCGCCAGCTCGCGGTCGTCGGTGCGGCCGGCCAGCAGGGCCGCGTAGGCCGCCAGCAGCGTCATGTACAGCGACGCGCCGTGGTCCGCGCTGAGCTTGCGCAGCTGCTCCGCCAGCCCGGTCGGGACGGTGAACTCCACCGCCGCGCCCTGGTGGGACTTCACCGGGCAGCGGGGGTAGTCGGCGCGCAGCGACAGGCACTGCGGCAGCCCGGCGAGCCGCTCGCGCCAGTGGTCGCGCTGCCGGTCGAGCTCGGCCTCGTCCACGGTCCGGCGCTGCCAGCGCGCGAAGTCGGCGTACTGGAGCGGCAGCGGCGCGAATCCGGGCTCCCGGCCGCGGCTCAGCTCGCCGTAGGCGGCGATCAGTTCGCGCAGCACGATGCCGGTGGACCAGCCGTCGAAGACGCCCCAGGGGCGGGTCAGGACGAGGACGTGCTCGTCCTCGGCGAGGGCCAGCAGGTGGGCGCGGAGCACGTGCCGGTCCTCCGGTACGAACGGGCGCAGCCGCTCCGCCCGCAGCCACTCGGTGAGGGCCGCGTCGCCGCCGCCCGCGGACCGCGGGACGTCCAGGACGGTGACCTCGAAGCCGTCGGCGCCGTTCACCCGCTGGACGACGGCCCCGTCCCGGCGCAGGTAGCCGGTCCGCAGCACGGCGTGCCGTTCGACCAGGGCGCGCACCGAGCCGGTGCAGGCCGCCCGGTCCAGCGGGCCGCGCAGGCGCAGGGCCAGCTGGACGTTGTCGTGCGCGGCGCCCAGGTGCGCGGTGCGGCGCAGGAACCAGAGGTCCTCCTGCGTGGTGGACAGCGGTGCCTCGTCGCCCTCCGCCGCGGGGGTGGCGGGCACCAGGTCCGCGAGCGGTCCCGACGGTGCGCCGCCCCGGTCCGTGGCTTCGCGGCCGGCGGCGGCCGGCTCCGGCGCGGCCGTCGCCTGCTCCAGGGCCGCGGCCATCTCCGCCATCGTCCCGGCGGTCAGGATGAGCTGGAGCGGCAGGTCCGCGCCGGTCTCCTTCTTGACCCGCAGGTTGAGGCGGGTGGCCAGCAGCGAGTGCCCGCCCAGGTTGAAGAAGTTGTCCTGGAGGCCGACCCGGTCGAGCCCGAGGACGCCGCCGACGAGCCGGCACACGGTGTGCTCGGCCTCGGTCCGGGGCGCGACGTAGACCTCCTTGGCCACGTCCTCCTCGTCCGGCGCGGGCAGGGCCCGCTTGTCGACCTTGCCCTGCGAGGTGACCGGCAGCTCCTCCAGCACGACGAAGGCACCGGGGACCATGTAGTCCGGCAGCCGCTCGGCCAGGTGGTCCCGGATCTCCCGGACCAGGGTCTGGCCCACCCGGTCGACCTGCGGCGCGTTCGCCAGGCGCTGGGCGCGGTACGGCGAGCGGGCCAGCGCGCGGGGTGCCGTGCCCCGGGCGAGCAGCAGGTCCAGGCCGTCCGGCCGGTCCTGCGACCAGGTCGGGGTGACCCGGTACCCGAGCTCCTCGGCGTGCCGCAGCGCCTCCTCCAGCTCCCGGACCTCCGCCCGGGCCCGCGCGGAGAGCCGGGCGCCGCGCGGCAGCGGCTCCACCTGGCGGGACGGCGCCCAGCGGGTCAGCTCGGTGACGACGTGCACGTCCTCCGCGATCCGCGGGTTGGTCAGGCCGGTGACGCCGAACCGGTCGGGGGTGCCGGCCGCCAGCAGGGCGCGCAGTCCGGCCGGGTCGGCGGCCTCCAGCCACGGGTGGGCCGGCTCCGGCGCCGTGGCGCCCTTGGTCAGCACCACGTCGTAGCGGTAGGAGAGCATCTCGTTGCCGCCCAGGCCCCGCTTGACCATGATGTCGACGGCGCCCAGCTCCGCGAAGCGCTCCGGGAGCCGCGTGAAGTAGCTGGGGCTGACCAGGAGTTCGGTCTCCTGCCGGCGGCGGCGCTGGACCTGCGAGGCCAGTGCGCCGGCCGTGGCCGGGACGCCGGAGCGGCTGCGCTCGATGGCGCCCACGTGCGCGGAGAACAGGTCCAGGTTCCGGATGTCGCCCAGCAGGATCCGGCCGCCCTCCTCGACCAGCGGCAGGACGCGGGCGATCACCTCCTGCAGGTAGTGCCGGCTCGGGAAGTACTGCGCCACGGAGTTGAGCACGACCAGGTCGAACGTCGGGCCGTCCGCGCCGCCGAGCCCGGCCACCGACAGGGCGTCGCCCTGCCGCAGCGTGACGTGGGACCAGCCGCGGCGCTCCGCGCCCCGGCGCACGTCGTCCAGCGCCGAGGGCGAGATGTCGATGCCGTGCACCGTCTCGCAGCCCTCCGCGTACCGGAAGAGCAGCAGGCCGGTGCCGCAGCCGATCTCCAGCAGCCGCTTCGGCCCGAACTCCAGGATCCGCTCGACGGTGCCGTCGATCCACTCGCGCATCTCGTCCTCGGGGATCGGCTCCCCGGTGTAACTGCTCTCCCAGCCGGCCAGGTTGAGGTCGTCGGCGACGGTCTCCCCGGTGCCGCGCGAGTACTGGTCCTCGAAGAGCCGCTCCCACTGGCCGAGGTGCTCGGCGGTCTGCGCCTCGGCGGCCGCGTCCAGCCACTCCTCGGTGGGGCGCAGGTAGGCGCTGAGGGCGTCGACCTCGCCGGTGGTGCGCGGCACGACCACGGCGCTGTGCACCGAGGGGTGGGCCTGCAGCACCGTCTCGATCTCGCCCGGCTCGACCCGGTAGCCGCGGACCTTGACCTGCTCGTCCACCCGGCCGCGGAACTCCAGGGTGCCGTCGGGGAGCCGGCGCACCAGGTCGCCGGTGCGGTACAGCCGGCCCTCGGGGTCGTCGCCGAAGGGGTCCGGCACGAACCGCCGGGCCGTCAGCTCCGGGGCGTCGAGGTAGCCGCGGGCCACGCCGGCGCCGCCCAGGCAGAGCTCGCCGATCACGCCGCCCGGCACCAGCCGGAGGTTCTCGTCGGTGACGTAGGCGGTGGTGTGCGGGACGGGGCGGCCGATCGGCACCCGGGCGTCCCCGGCGAGGTCGCGCGGGATCTCGTGGTACGTGGAGGCGATGCCGTTCTCGGTCGGGCCGTACCCGTTGACCACGGTCAGGCCGGGGTGCGCCGCGTACAGCCGGCCGACGTCGCGGGCCGAGAAGGTGTCGCCGACCACGGCCAGGAAGCGCAGCGCCAGGTCGCGGCCGGCCGCGGACTCGACGAAGGCCGGCAGGAAGGCCGCCGACAGCAGCATGCTGCTGACGCCGGTGCGCCCGACGCAGTCCAGCAGCTGGGCCGGGTCCTTGGAGTCGCCGTCGTGCAGCACCAGCACGCCGCCGTTGACCAGCGGGGTGAGCACCTCCTGGGTGCCGGCGTCGAACGAGATCGACGAGTGGTGCAGCACCACGGTGTCCTCGTCCGCGGCGAAGTAGTCGGGGTTGGTCACGAGCCGGACCACGGCGCGCTGCTCCACCAGGACGCCCTTGGGGCGGCCGGTGGACCCGGAGGTGAAGATGGCGTAGGCCAGGCTGTCCGCCGTCAGGCCCCACCCGGCGCGGGAGGGGTCGGTCGCCGGCCGGCCGGCCAGGACCTGCGCCCGGCCGTCGGCGCGCTCGCCGGTGTCGAGGTGGACCACCTCGGCGACCCGGTCGAACAGCGTGTCCGGCAGCCGGGACTGCCCCAGCACGGTGCGCACCCCGGAGCCGTCGAGCAGGGTGGCGATCCGCTGCTCGGGGTAGTCCGGGTCGATCGGGACGTAGGCGCCGCCCGCCTTGAGGATGCCGAGCAGGCCGACCACCAGCTCCGGCGACCGGTCGGCGCAGAGGCCGACCAGGACGTCCGGGCCGACGCCGGCGCCGCGCAGGTGGTGGGCCACCCGGTTGGCGCGGGCGTTCAGCTCGCCGTAGGTCAGCTGCTGCCCGCCGTGGCGCACCGCGACGGCGTCGGGCCGCCGGGCCGCCTGCTCCTCGAACAGCTCGGCGAGGCAGGCGTCCTGCGGGTACGCGGGGCGGGCGCCGTGGGCGGCGGTGAGCAGCCGCTGCCGCTCGGCCGGGGGCAGCACGTCGATGTCGAGCGCGCGGGTGCCGCGGCCGTCGTCGGCGGCGAGCGCGTCGACGATGCCCGCGAGCGCGGTCTCCACGTACGTCAGGAGGGTCTCGGGCTCGACCGCGTCCTCGATCTGGACCGTCAGGGACAGTTCGTCCCCCATGTCGTCGAGCGACATGCCCATCGGGTAGTTGGTGCGGTCCATGAAGGCGAGCCAGTTGATCCCCTGGGCCTCCAGGGTCGGCGCCGGGGTGTCGTCGTGCGCGGGCTCGAAGTGCCGGAAGTTGATCGCGGCGCTGAACAGCGGGGTGTCGACGTCCAGCCCGCTGCAGCGCTGGGCCAGGCTCAGCGAGGACTGCTCGCGGACGATCAGCTCGCGCAGCCCGGCGGCCACCTCGTCGACCAGTTCGCGGACGGTCCGGCCGGCCAGCCGCACCCGCAGCGGGAGGGTGTTGATGAAGTTGCCGAGCATCCGCTCCACGCCGGGCACGCCCTGCAGGCGGCCCGACATGACGGTGCCGAACACCACGTCGTCGCGGCCGCTGCCCGCGGCCACGACCCGGGCGCAGGCGGCGTGGAAGAGCCAGGCCGGGCTCAGGCCGAGCCGGCCGGCCTCGGCCCGCAGCCGCCGGGTGAGCCCGGCGTCCAGCGAGCGGCGCGGCTTGCGCGTCCGGCGGCCGTCGCCGCGCACGTCGGTCAGGCCGAACGGGACCGTCGGCTCGGTGACGTCGCCGAGCGCGGTGCGGAAGTACTGCTCCGCGTCGCCCGTCCGCAGCTGGTGCAGGGTGTGGGCGACGAAGTCGCGGTACGGCGCGGGCGGGGTCAGCAGGTCGGCGCGCCCGGCCATGTGAGCGACGAGCTCGTCGATGATCAGCCGCAGCGAGGTGGCGTCCTCGATGAGGTGGTGGAAGTTGACCACGAGGAAGCGGCGCTCCGAGGCCGGGTCCGGGGCGACCCGCACCTTCAGCATCGGCGCCTCGTCCGGCGGCAGGGCGGACGGGTGGTCCAGCAGCGCGCGGACCTGCTCCTCGGCGTCGGTGCCGGCGTCGAGGGCGATGTGCGCCACGGGGAGGGCGACGGTGCGGTGGACCACCTGGACCGGCTCCGGCAGGTCCTCGGTGAGCACCGCGGTGCGCATCACGTCGTGCCGGTCGATCAGGGTCTGGAGCGCCCCGGTGAAGGCGGTGCAGGCCGCCTCGTCGTCCGCGACGAACGCCACGGACATCACGTACGGGTCGTTCTCCGGGTCCATCAGGTGGTGGAAGAGGATGCCCTCCTGCGAGGGGACCAGCGGGTAGACGTCCTGGATGTTGGCCGCGCCGCCGGGGACGCGGTCCGCGATCGCGTCGAGGTGGTCCTGGCCCAGCCGGACCAGCGGCAGCAGGTCGGGCGTGAGCCGCTCGCAGCCCTCGGGGACGAGGTTCGGCGGCACGGTGTAGCCGGGGGCGCCGCCGGCCGTTCCCGTCCCGCCGTCCGCGCCGCCCGCGGCACCGGCGTCGATCCGCTCCGCGAGGCCCGCCAGGGTGGGCGCGGAGAACAGGTCGCGGACGGCGAGGTGCAGCCCGGACTCGCGCAGCCGGGCCACCAGGACGGTGATGATCAGCGAGTGGCCGCCCAGGGTGAAGAAGTTGTCGGTCGCGCTGATCTCGTGGGTCTCGAAGCCGAGCAGGTCGGCCCAGACCGCGGCGAGCGTCTGCTCGGTTCCGGGGGCGGGGGCGACGTACTCCCGCTCCTCGCGCCGGGCGTAGGCCTCGATGCCGGGGGCCGGGAGCGCGGCGCGGTCGAGCTTGCCGTTGGTGGTCAGCGGCAGCGCCGCCAGCACCACGTAGGCGCCGGGGACCATGTACTCGGGCAGCGAGCGCCGCGCGAGCCGGTCCAGCCCGGTGCGCAGCTCCGGCTCGTCCTGGCCGGCCGCCGGCACCACGTAGGCCACGAGCTGCCGGTTGCCGGGCTGGTCCTCGCGGACCACGACCGCGCAGGAGCGCACCCCGGGGTGGTCGCCGAGGCGGGCGGAGATCTCGCCGAGCTCGATCCGGTAGCCGCGGACCTTGACCTGGTCGTCGTTGCGGCCGAGGTACTCCAGCGAGCCGTCGGCCAGCCGGCGGGCCAGGTCGCCCGAGCGGTACATCCGGGCGCCGGGGACGCCGCGGAACGGGTCCTCCAGGAACCGTTCGGTGGTCAGCTCCGGCCGGTTCAGGTAGCCGCGGGCCACGCCTTCGCCGCCGACGTACATCTCGCCGACCGCGCCGGTCGGCACCGGGTTGCCGTGCCGGTCCAGGACGTACACGCAGAGGTCGGACAGCGGGCCGCCGATCGGGCTGGTCGACCGCTCGGTGTCGGCCCCGGTCACCACGCGGTGGGTGACGTGCACCGTCGTCTCGGTGATCCCGTACATGTTGACCAGCCCGGTCCCGGCGTTCTCCGGCCGGGCGAACCACGGGCGCAGCGCCGCGGTGTCGAGCGCCTCGCCGCCGAACACCACGGTCCGCAGCCGGTGCCGGGCGCCGTCCTCGCCCTGCGCCGCGATCAGCTGCCCGAAGGCGCTCGGCGTCTGGTTCAGGACGGTGACGCCCTCCGCGCAGAGCAGCGCGTAGAAGTCCCGGGCGCTGCGCGCCACCTCCTGCGGGACGACCACCACGCGGCCGCCGTGCAGCAGCGCGCCCCACATCTCCCAGACCGAGAAGTCGAACGCGAAGGAGTGGAAGAGCGTCCAGACGTCGTCCGCGCCGAAGCCGAACTGCTCCCTGGTCGCGGTGAACAGCCGTGCCACGTTGCGGTGTTCGACCATCACGCCCTTGGGCAGGCCGGTCGATCCCGAGGTGTAGATGATGTACGCGAGGTCGGCCGGCGAGGCCCCGGCGGCCGGGAACAGGTCGCCCTCCGGGAGCCCCTCCCAGCGGCCGGCGTCCCCGGTGACGTCCACGACGACGGCCGCGCCGGTGTCCAGCCCCTCCGGCGGCGCGCCGTCCACCAGCAGCACCCGCGGGGCGCTGTCCGCCAGGACGTGGGCGAGCCGCTCGGCCGGCGCCGACGGGTCCACCGGCACGTACGCGCCGCCCGCCTTCAGCACCGCCAGCGCGCACACCACCAGCCACTCGCTGCGCGGCAGGCAGAGCGCCACCAGGGACTCGCGCTTCACCCCGAGCACCCGCAGGTACCGGGCCAGCCGGTTGGCCCGCGCGTTCAGCTCCGCGTAGCTCAGCTCGACGTCCCCGGAGCGCACCGCCACCGCGTCCGGCGCCTCGCGCACCCGCTCCTCGAACCAGCCGTGCAGCGACCGGCCCTGCGCGGAGGCGTCGCCGGGCAGCGCGATCCACTCGTCGATCATGGCGCCCAGCTCGGCGGTGTCCAGCAGCCCCAGCCGGGATATCCGCTCCTCCGGCGCCTCGACGACGGAGCCGAGCAGGGTGAGGAAGTGGCGCACGAAGCGCTGGACGGTCTCCCGGTCGAACAGGGCGGTGCTGTACTCCAGTGCGCCGGACAGGCCGTCCGGGGTCTCCCGCAGGTCCAGCGTGAGGTCGAACTTGGTGATGTCGAAGTCGAACTCGACCGGGGCGACCTCCAGGCCGCCCAGCGTCAGCCGCGGCTCGGTCTGCTCCTCCTGGAGCACCAGCACCGTCTGGAACACCGGCGAGAGGCTGAGGCTGCGCTCCACCTGGAGGGCGTCCACGACGGCCTCGAAGGGCACGTCCTGGTGGTCGAAGGCCTCCAGCGCGGTCCGCTTCACACGGGCCAGCAGCTCGACGAAGGTCGGGTCGTCGGACAGGTCGTTGCGCATCACCAGGGTGTTGGCGAACAGGCCGATGAGCCCCTCCACCTCGGCCCGGTTGCGGTTGGCCACCACGGTGCCGACCGCGATGTCGGTCTGCTGCGTGTAGCGGTGCAGCGCGACCGAGTAGGCGGCGAGCAGCGTCATGTACAGGGTGGCGTCGTGCCGCTCGCCCAGCTCCCGGAGCTTCCCGAGGAGCTCCGGGGTGGACCGGAAGAACTCCCGGGTGCCCGCGTAGTCGCGCGCCGGCGGGCGGGCCCGGTCGGCGGGCAGCGTCAGCGTGGCGTCGGCGCCGGCGAGCTGTGCCTTCCAGTAGTCGACCTGGCGGGTCTGCACCTCGCCCGCCAGCCACTCGCGCTGCCAGTGCGCGAAGTCGGCGTACTGCACCGGCAGCGGGTCCAGTTCGAGGTCGCGCCCCTCGCAGGCCGCCTCGTACAGCGCGGCCAGCTCGCGGAAGAACACCCCGACCGACCAGCCGTCGGAGACGGTGTGGTGCATCGTCACCATCAGGACGTGCTCGGTGGCGCTCCGGCGCAGCAGCAGCACCCGGATCAGCGGGTCCCGCGCCAGGTCGAACGGCGTGACCGCCTCCTCGTGGCAGATCCGGGAGAGGTCCGCCGGGTCGCCGAGGTCCTGCTCGCGCACGGCGAAGCCGGTCCCGTCGTCGATGACCTGGTACGGGACGCCGGCGCGCTCCTCGAAGCGGGTGCGCAGCGCCTCGTGCCGCCGGACGAGGCGGGCCAGCGCCAGCCGCAGCGCGGGGCGGTCGAGCGGCCCGCGCAGCCACATCGCCATCGGGACGTTGTAGGTGGTGCTGGTGCCCTCCAGCTGGGCCAGGAACCAGAGCCGCTGCTGCGCGAAGGACAGCGGGAGCGGCTGCTCCGGGGAACGCGGCAGGGTCGGAATGATGTCCAGCGCGGAGAGGTCCACGCCCTGCTTCCTCAGCAGCGCGATCACGGCGCGCTGCCGCTTGGCGGGCATCGCCTGGATCTTCCGGATCAGCTCGTGGCCGCTCTCGGGGTGCGGTGTGCTCATCATCGGTCTCTCTGCTCAGCTCTCGATGTCGAGGACGGCGTTGTCAATGTCCAGGGCGTCCAGCTCCGCGTCGGTCATGTTCTCGACCAGGCTGATGCTGTCCAGGATCGTGTCCAGGTCGAGCTCGGGGACGGCCGCGGCGTCGGGGACGCCCTTCGCGACCTCGGCGGCCAGCGCACCCAGCGTGTGGGCCGCGAAGACCGCCTGGACCTTCAGCTCCACACCCGTGCGCTGCTTGATCAGGTTGATCATGCGGGTCACGAGCAGGGAGTTGCCGCCGAGTGCGAAGAAGTCGCTCGCCGTGCCGAGGACCCCGGCGTCGGCGCGCAGCAGCTCGGCCCAGACCGCGGCGACGGTGTGCTCGGCCTCGGTGCCCGGGGCCGAGCCGTGGTCGTCGGACCGCTGCGGGGCGGCGGGTTCGGGCAGCGCCCGGGTGTCGAGCTTGCCGTTGCCGGTCAGCGGCAGCCGCTCCAGCGCGACGTAGCCGGAGGGCACCATGTACGGCGGGAGCACGGCGCGCAGCGCGGCGTCCAGCTCCTCCCGCAGCACCTCCTCGTCCGGCGCCTGCCGGGCGGAGGGCACCACGTAGCCGACCAGGCGGCGGTCGTCGCCCTGGCCGCGCACCACCACCCGGGCGTCGTCGACGGCGGGGTGCTCGTTGAGGCGCACGGTGATCTCGCCCAGCTCGATCCGGTAGCCGCGGATCTTGACCTGGTCGTCGTTGCGGCCGAGGAACTCCAGCGAGCCGTCGGGCAGCCGGCGCCCGAGGTCGCCGGTGCGGTACATCCGGGCGCCGGGCCCGCGGAACGGGTCGTCCAGGTAGCGCTGCGCGGTGAGCTCCGGCCGGTTCAGGTAGCCGCGGGCGACCACCTCACCGCCGATGTACAGCTCGCCGACCGCGCCGGTCGGCACCGGGTTCCCGTGCCGGTCCAGCACGTAGACGCCGAGCCCCGGCAGCGCCCCGCCGATCGGCCTGGTCGACAGGACGGTGTCGCCCACCACGATCTCGCGGTAGGTGCTGACCACCGTCGTCTCGGTGGTCCCCCACATGTTGACCAGCAGCGTCCCGTCGTTCATCGGCCGCTCGAACCAGGGGCGCAGCGGGGAGGCGTCCAGCTCCTCGCCGCCGACCACCATCGACCGCACCCGGTGCGGGGTGCCGTCCTCGCCCTGCGCCGCGATCAGCTGGCCGAACCCGG
This sequence comes from Kitasatospora sp. NPDC047058, assembly GCF_040643935.1. NCBI lineage: Bacteria > Bacillati > Actinomycetota > Actinomycetes > Kitasatosporales > Streptomycetaceae > Kitasatospora > Kitasatospora sp. NPDC047058. The sequence continues at coordinate 13,466 of NZ_JBEYVJ010000008.1, forward strand.
TCGGCGTCTGGCCCAGCACGGTGACGCCCTCCTCGCAGAGGAGCCGGTAGAAGTCCTTCGGGCTGCGCGCCACGTCCTGCGTGACCACCACCAGCCGGCTGCCGTTCAGCAGCGCGCCCCAGATCTCCCAGACCGTGAAGTCGAAGGCGATGGAGTGGAAGAGCGTCCACACGTCGTCCGGGCGGTAGCCGAACCACTCCTGCATGGCGAGGAAGTACCGTGCCATGTTGCGGTGTTCGACCATCACGCCCTTGGGCAGGCCGGTCGAGCCCGAGGTGTAGATCACGTACGCGAGGTTCGCGGGCGAGGAGCCGGGCAGCGGCTCCGGGTCGCCGTCCGGCAGGCCCTCCCAGCGGGCGGCGTCGGCGGGGACGTCCACCACGACGGCCGCGCCCGCGTCCAGCCCCTCCGGCACCGCGCCGTCCACCAGCAGCACCCGCGGGGCGCTGTCCCGCACCACGTGGCCGAGCCGCTCGGCCGGCGCCGTCGGGTCGAGCGGCACGTACGCGCCGCCCGCCTTGAGCACCGCCAGCGCGCACACCACGATCCACTCGCTGCGCGGCAGGCAGAGCGCCACCAGCTCGTCGGGGCCCACGCCCAGCTCCCGCAGGTACCGGGCCAGCCGGTTCGCCCGCGCGTTCAGCTCGGCGTAGGTCAGCTCGCGGTCCTCGCAGCGCAGCGCCACCGCGTCGGGCGCCCGGCGGACCACCTCCTCGAACCAGGTGTGCACGTGCTGCTCCGAGCCGGCCCCGGGTTCCTCGGCGGTGGCCGGGGTCCAGGCGTCCGCGACGAGTTCGCGGTGCCGCATCGCGGGCGGCAGCACGGACAGTCCGACGGCCGCGCCGTCGGCGCGCCGCTCGTCGGAGAGCGCGTCGACGAGGGCGGCCACGGCGGCCTCCAGGCAGTCGACGACCACCTCGGCGCTCTGCGCCCGGTGGATCAGCGCGTCGATCCGGAACGCCCCGCCGAGGTCGTCGACGGAGACGGTCACCGGGAAGTTGCTGCGCTCGTGCACCCCGGACAGCGGGGTGATGCCGACCCGGTCGAGCAGCTTGTCGAGGCCGGCGTCGCCGGGCAGGTGCCGGTAGTTGAAGATCGCGTTGAACAGGGGCAGTTCGGGCCTGGGCAGCCCGCTGCACGCCCGGGCCTCGGTGAGCGGGATCTGCTCGTGGCGCACCAGCTGGTGCAGCAGTTCCTCGGTCTCCCGGACCAGGTCGCGCACGCTGCGGCCCGCGAGGTCGAGGCGCATCGGCAGCGTGTTGATGAAGCTGCCGAGCATCCGCTCCATGCCGGCCGGCCCCTGCAGGCGGCCCGACATGACGGTGCCGAACACCACGTCGTCACGGTCGGCGCAGGCGGCGACGGTCAGCGCCCAGCCGGCGTGGAACAGGGTCGCCGGGCTGGTCCGCAGCTCCGCCGCGAGGGCGCGGACCCGGCGGCCCAGCCCCTCGTCCAGCGGCCGGCTCAGTTCGACGACCTGCTGCCCGTCGCCGTGCACGTCGTCCAGCCGGAACACCACGGTCGGCTCGGAGACCTCGCCGAGCATCCCGGTGAAGAAGGCGGCGGGATCGAGGTCGGCCGGCCGGCGCCGGGTGTGGGCGATGAAGTCGCGGTAGGGCACCGGGGCCGGCAGGGCGTCCTGCCCGCCCTCCATGTGCGCGACGGTCTCGGCGAACAGCAGGCCGAGCGAGGACGCGTCGTGGACGACGTGGTGCAGGCTCATCGCCGCGTGCCACGTCCCGGTGTCCGGGTGCCGGCCCGCCCGCAGGCGGATCAGCGGGGCCTGGTGCAGCGGCATCCGCGGGGCGGTGCGGAGCAGTTCGGTGAGCTGCTCCGCAGCGGGCGTCCCGGCGTGCAGGGCGGTCTCCTCCACGGTGAGGTCCACCTGCCGCAGCACGGCCTGCACCGGCGTGCCGAGGCCGTCCGAGAGGATCACGGTGCGCAGCGCGTCGTGCCGCGCGACCACGGCCGCCAGGGCGGCGGCGAACCGGTCCAGGGTGGCGCGGTCCGCGAAGGAGAACAGGCCCGAGGAGACGTACGGGTCGTGCTCGCCCTCCCTGACGTAGTGGAAGAACATGCCCTCCTGCAGCGGGGCGAGCGGGTACACGTCCTGGAGGTTCGCGGCTCCGCCGGGGACGGCGGCGACGACCGCCGCCACCTCGTCCTCGGTGAGCCGGACCAGCGGCAGCATCGCGGGGGTGACGTGGGTGGTGCCCTCGGGGATCCCGGCCGGGGCGGACGCGGCGTCCGCGGCCCCGGCTCCGGTCGGGCGGGACGCGCCCTCCGCGGCCGCCGGCAGCTCCTCGGCCGCCTCGGCGACCTCCGCGAGCGAGCGGGCCCGCAGGATGACGGGCGGTTCGCAGCGCAGGCCGCGCTCGCGCAGCAGCGCGGCGAAGCGGTAGGCGAGCAGCGAGTGGCCGCCCAGCGCGAGGAAGCTGTCCTCGGGGCCGAGCTCGTCCGGCCCGTAGCCGAGCAGCTCGGCGCAGGCCGTGAGGACGGTGCGGTCCTTGCCGGCCGGCGCCGCCGGGGCAGGCGCGGCGGCAGCGGGCGTGTCCGCAACGGGCTCCACCGGCGTTACGGCCTCGGGTGCGGCGGGCGTCACGGCCGTGGGTGCCGCGGGCGCGGCCGGGCCCGGACGGTCGAGCCAGTAGCTCTTCCGCTCGAAGGCCGTCCCCGGCAGCGACACCAGGCTCCGGCGCCCCGGGTGCAGCCCGCTCCACGGGATCCTGGCCCCGCTCACCCACAGCTCGGCGAGCCGCTCCAGGTCCCGGTCGGCGACCAGGGCGGAGAGGAACGTCGCGCCGCGGGCCCCCTCGAACACCGCCATCAGCGGGCTCGCCCCGGCCTCGGCGTTGCCGGTGTACAGGGCGCCTCCGGACGGGGCACCCGGCGCACCGGTCCCGTCGGCCCCGTCCGTTCCGGCCAGGTACGCGGCGAGGGAGGCGCGCAGCTCCCCGACGTCGCCGGCCACCACCGCCAGCCGCTCGGCCATCGCCTCCCGGCCCAGCTGGAGCGTGTACGCGACGCCGGCGAGGTCCGTCTCCCCGGTCCGGCCGAGGTGCTCCTCCAGCAGGCGGACCGTCGTCCGCAGCCGGGCCCGGCTGCCGGCGGAGACCACCACCACCTGCGTCCCGACGACGACCGGCCCGGCCGGCTCGGGGGCCGCCTCCGGCGGGGCCTCCACCACCAGGGTGACGTGGCTGCCGCCGGCGGCGACGGAGTTGATCAGCGCCCGGCGGGCCACCGGCCGGCCGTCCGCGTCCGGCCGCTGCTCCCAGGGGGTCAGCTGCTCGCAGAGCTCCAGCGGCCCGTCGGCCAGGTCGAGGTTGGGGTTGGGCTTCCCGACCCCGGTCAGCGGGGCCAGCTCGCGGTGCCGGAACTGCAGCGCGACCTTGGTCAGCTGCGCGACGCCGGAGGCGGCCTCCGGGTGCCCGAGGTTCGACTTCACCGAGCCGACCACCACCGGCTCGGCCGCCCCGTCGAACACCTCCCGCAGGGCGCTCAGTTCGATCTCGTCGGAGAGCACCGTGCCGTTGGCCGACGACTCCACGTACCCGATCGAGCCGGGCGCGGTGCCGGCCCGCTCCAGCGCCCGGCGCATGACGGTGACCTGGGCGCGCCGGCTGGGCGTCAGGAACCCGTTGGCGTGGCCGCTGTGCAGCGAGGCGGTGCCCTTGATGACGGCGTGCACGGTGTCCCCGTCGCGCAGGGCGGCGTCCAGCGGCTTGAGCAGCACGGCGCCCACGGCCTCCGCCGGAAGGTAGCCGTCGCCGTCCCGGAAGCTGCGGCTGCCCGGGTGGCTGCCCAGCATCCGCATCTCGGACAGCGCGAGGAACTTGTCCGCGGTGGGGGCCAGGTTCACCCCGCCGGCGACGGCCAGCTCGCTCTCGCCGCGCTGCAGGTCGGCGCAGGCGAGGTGGATGGCCATGGCCGAGGAGGTGCACATGCTGTCCACGGCCAGGCTCGGCCCCTCCAGGCCGAAGAAGTGCGAGACCCGGTTGGCGATGAGGTTGAACGAGGCCGTCGCGGTGAGCGCCGCGAGCGCCGGGTCGGAGGCGTCCGCCCGGTACAGCTGGTAGGCCGCCCCGACGTAGACGCCGACGCGTCGCCCGTACTGGCGCTCGATGACCTCCTGGGTGACGCCGCCGTCCTCCAGCAGCCGCCAGACGGTCTCCAGGAAGAGGCGCTGCTGCGGGTCCATCACGGCCGCCTCGCGCGGCGCGATGCCGAACAGCGCCGGGTCGAACCGGTCGATCCCGTCCAGGAACCCGCCCCAGGCCCCGGAGCCGTCCGCGCCGTCCCAGCGGCCGGCGGGCGGCTCGGTCACGCAGTCCCGGCCGGCCCGCAGGTGCGCCCAGAACGCGTCCAGGTCCTCGGCCTGCGGGTACGAGCCGGCCATGCCGATGACCGCGATGTCCCGGAAGCCGGCCCGGTCGTCGGCGGGCCGCGGCGCGGCCGCGTGCTCCGGCGCGGGTGTGCCCGGGACGGCGGTGACGGCGGTGACCGGCGGCGCCGCGGGGGCCGGAGCGGGGGCGGGCGCCGCCGACGCGGCGGGGGCCGGGACCGGCTCGCCCAGCACGGCGCGCAGCTCCGCGGGGTGCTCGGCCGCGAAGTAGCCGGCCAGCTCGTTCAGCGTCGGCCGCTCGAACAGCAGCGTCCGGGCCAGCGGGCCGAAGGCCTCCTCCAGCCGGGTGACGGCGGTGACCGCCAGCACCGAGTCCATGCCGTACCGCTCCAGCGCGACACCGGGGTTCAGCCGCTCCGGGGCGAGCTTGAGGATCTCGGCGAGGGTGCGCCGCAGCAGGCCCACCGCCCGCTCCGCCAGCAGCCGGCCGGCGTCGTCCACGCGCCCGGCGTCGGCCGCGGGCCCGGCGTCCGCCGCCGGCGCGGCCGGCCCGGTGTCCTCCACCGGCACGGTCTGCCCGGTGATCCGGGACAGCGCCTCCCGCTGCCCCGCCAGCACGATCACCCGGCCGTCCCCGGTGGCGTCGTCGTCGGTCAGTGCACGGTGCAAAGCGTCCAACCCCCGTTCGGTGTCCAGCGGTGCCAGGCCGATCGCCCGCAGCCGCCCGGTGACGGCCTCTCCCGTTCCCATCCCGCCCTCGGCCCACAGCGGCCACCCGACGGAGACGGTCCTGCCCCTGCGCTCCCCGGCCGCCACGAGGAGGTTGCGGTACACCGCGTAGGTGTCCATGAACGCGTTGGCGGCGGCGTAGTCGGCCTGGCCGAGGTTGCCGAAGGCGCCGCTCGCCGACGACAGGCACGCGAAGAACTCCAGCGGCTCCTCGCGGCTGAGCTCGTCGAGGTGGACGACCCCGGCGACCTTGGGCGCCAGGACGCGCTCCAGCCCGGCCGGGGACTTGGTCACGATCAGCCGGTCCTCGATCACCCCGGCGCCGTGCAGGATGCCGGTCAGCGGCCCGTGGTCGGCGGTGACCCCGGCCAGCAGGGCGGCGGTGGAGGCCCGGTCGGCGACGTCCGCACGCCGGTGTTCCGCCGTCAGCCCGGCGGCGCGCAGGGCGTCCAGCGCGGCCCGCACCTCCTCGCCGGCCGCCGAGCGGCCGACCAGGACGACGGTGGCGTGCCGGACGGCGGCGGCGAGGTCGCGCGCCACGATCAGGCCCAGGGCGCCGGCGCCCCCGGTGACCAGGTAGACGCCGTCCTCCCGCCAGGGCACGGCCGCGGCTCCGGCGGCGGCGACCTCGCCCAGCACCGCCGTGTACCGGCGGCCGTCGCGGTGCCGCACCTCGGCGGCGGGCTCCGGCCCGGCCTCGGCGGCCAGCCGGGCCGCGACGGTGGCCGGTCCTGCGCCGTCGAGGCAGTCCACCAGCTGCGTGCGCAGCTGCGGGTTCTCCTGGCCGGCCGACCGCAGCAGCCCGGTCAGGCCGCGCAGGCAGGCGAGGCGGTCCCGCTCGGGCCCGGCGGCCGCGGGGTGCGCCAGCGCGACCTGGAACAGCACCGGGCGCGGCACCCCGGTCCGCATGACCTCTTGGACCAGGGCGAACACTGCGCGCACGGCCTCGGTGTACTGACGGTCCGACGGGCCGTCGACCAGCTCGACGAACGTGCAGTCGGCCTCCGCCGGCAGCGCGGCCCGCAGGGTCTCCCGCTCGTCCGCGGTCAGCGTGCCGACCACCGCCACGTGGTGCGCGGCGAACCCGTGCCCGGCCCCGCCGGCGGGCGCCGCCGCATCGGCCGCCCAGCCCGGCCGCAGCAGCACCACCTCGCCCTCGGGCGCCTCCCGCCGCTCCGCGTCGGCGCGGCGCGCGGGCTCCTCCACGGTGACGGGCGCAGGCTCCTCCACGGCGACGGGCGCCGGCTCCTCCCCGGCGACGGGCGCCGGCTCCTCCCCGGTGACGGGCCAGGGCTCGCCGCCCGTGGTGATGCCGTCGAGCTCGATCCAGCAGCGCTCGCGGGCGAACGGGTAGCCGGGCAGCGGCACCCGGCGGGGGCGCGCTGCCGGGCCGCCGCCGGCCCGGTAGGCCTCCTGCACCGTCTCCCACGGGACCGGGGTCCCCCCGGCCCACAGCCGCAGCAGCCGGTCGGTGGCTCCCCGGCCGGCCCACGCGTCCAGGGCGGCGGCGAGCTCCGCCTCGGCCGGCGCCCGGTCCGTCAGCACGGTGCCGCGCACCCAGCCGCCGTCCGTCCCCGGCCCGGCGGCGAACTCCGCGAGCAGGGCCGAGGCCTCCGCCACCGAACCCGCCGCGAACGCCAGCCGCTCCTCCAGGACCATCCGGCCGGTCTGCAGCGTCCAGGCGACGCCGGGCAGGTCGTCCTCGCCCAGCTCCGCCAGCCGGTCCCGCAACCGGCGGGCCTGCTCGACCAGTTGGGCCTCGCTCCGGGCGGAGAGCACCAGCAGCGCGGGCCGGCCGCCCGCGGCCGGCGGCGGGGCGGGCAGCTCGTACTCGGCGAGCAGGACGTGCGCGTTGGTGCCGCCCGCGCCGAAGCTGGACACGCCGGCCACCCGCGGGAGGGTCCGGCGCCGCCCGCCGTCCGTCACGGTGGGCCGCTGCCACGGCTCCAGGCTCTGCTGGACGCGCAGGGGCGTGCCGGCGAAGTCGATGTGCGGGTTGAGGGTGCGCGCGTGCAGGCTGGGCGCGAGCTGTCCGTGCCGCAGCTGGAGCAGCACCTTGGTGATCCCGGCGATGCCGGCCGCACTCTCGGCGTGGCCGATGTTGGACTTCACCGAGCCGATCGCGCAGTGCTCCGGCGCGGCCCCCGCCTCCTCGAAGGCCCGGACCAGGCCCGCGATCTCGATCGGGTCGCCCAGCGCGGTGCCGGTGCCGTGCGCCTCCAGGTAGCCGAGCGCCCGCGGGTCGATGCCGGACGCGGCCAGCGCCCCGCCGACCACCCGGCCCTGGGCCGCGGGGCTGGGGACGGTGTAGCCGGTGGTGCGGCCGCCGTGGTTCACGGCGGTGCCCTTGATCACGGCGTGGATGTGGTCCCCGTCGGCCAGGGCCCGCGCCAGCGGCTTGAGCAGCACGGCGCCGACGCCCTCGCCGGGCACGTAGCCGTCGCCGCCGGCGCCGAAGCTGCGGCAGCGGCCGTCGCTGGAGAGGAAGTTGCGCTGCCCCAGCATCAGGTACTTGGCGGGGTGCGAGGTCAGGCTCACGCCGCCGGCGATCGCCGCACCGCACCGCCCGCTCCGGATCGCCTCGCAGGCCAGGTGGACGGCGGTCAGCGAGGACGAGCACATGGTGTCCACGGCCAGGCTCGGCCCGGTGAACCCGTAGACGTACGACACCCGGTTCGCCACCGAGGAGGCGCTCGCGGACAGCGCGACCGGCAGGCCCTGCTGCTGCGCCTGCGCGCCGTAGAGCTGGTAGTCCTGGTACATCACGCCGGTGAACACGCCGACCCCGCCGCTGGTCCGGTTCAGCAGCTCCCCGGTGTACCCGGCGTCCTCCAGGACGTGGTGCGCGCACTCCAGGAACAGCCGCTCGTGCGGGTCGAGGTACTCCGCCTCGCGCTGCGAGATCTGGAAGAACAGCGGGTCGAACAGGTCGATGCCGTCGAGGAAGCCGCCCCGGACGTCGGGCAGGCCGGCGCCGTCCGCCCCCGCCCAGGCGGGCCGCAGCCAGCGGCCGGGCGGCAGCCGGCGCACCGAGTCGCGGCCGGACCGCAGGTTCTCCCAGAACTCGTCCAGGTCCGCCGCGCCCGGGTAGCGGCCGCCGACGCCGATGACGGCGATGTCGGTGCCGGTGTCATTGCCGGTTCCGGTGTCGGTGCCGGTGGCGCCGTCCTCGGGGCCGGCCTCGACGACCTGCGCGCTCGCCGCCGGCCCGGGCCGGGCAGCTCCGGGCGCGGGCGGCAGGGCGCGGGTGCTCAGCCCGGTCAGGTCGGCGCAGACCCGGCCCGCCTCGTCGAACACGGTGACGTCCAGCTGCGGCTGCGCCGCGTCCGGGCCGCTGCCCGGCCGGTACCGGAGCCAGGCGAAGGCGCGGGCGGGGACGGTGCCGGGAGCGTCCACCCGCGCGACGGCGAACGGCAGCGCGGCCCGGACCGCCCCGCCCGCCCCGTGGTCACCCGCTGTACCGTCGCCCGCCGCACCGCCGGCCGTGAGCCGGAGGCCCGCCATGGCCTGCAGTGCGCCGTCGAGGACGGCGGGGTGCAGCACGCAGCCCGCCGCCGGGCCGGCTTCGGCCGGCAGCCTCAACTCGGCCAGCACCTGCGGGTTTCCGGCCGCGTCGGTGCCCGGCCGCAGGGCGGTCAGGGCGCGCTGGGCCGGACCGTACTCCAGCCCGGCGCCCGCGTAGAGCTCGTAGACACGGGCCGCCGGGATCTCCTCCCCCGCGCAGTCGGCCCGGACCTGCGCCAGCGCGGGCAGCTCGCGCCCGGTGCCCTCCGCCGGGCGCACCCGGCCCTGGCAGCACGGGGTGCCGTCGTCGCCCGCGACCGTGATCTCGAAGGCCGCCCCGTCGCCCGCCCGGCGCACGGCGACCCGCAGGTCCAGCCCGTCCGGTCCGCAGACCGCGGGACGCAGCCAGACGACGTCCTCCAGCCGCACCGCGTGGGCCGACGGCGCGCCCAGCGCGGCGGCGGCCGCGGCGCTGGCCATCTCCAGGTGCGCGACCCCGGGCAGCAGCCGGGCGCCGCGCACCCGGTGGTCCCGCAGGTACGGCTCGTCGCCGTCGAAGTGCGTCTCGTACACGGCGCCGTCCCCGGCCGGTACGGCGCGGTGCAGCATCGGGTGCGGACGGCCCCGGTCCGCGGTGTCCCGGCCCGCCGTCGGCGACGGCGCGGCCGCCGGGGCGACCAGGTCGCCGTGCTGCGCGAGCAGGTGGGCCGCCAGGGCCCGCACGGTCGGGTGCGCGGAGAGGACGGCGGCGGTGAGCGCGAGGCCGTGGCGGTCGTTCAGCCGCTCGACGAAGGCGGAGCGGGCGACCAGGTCGAAGCCGAGCTCCGCGAGTTCGGTGTCCGGGTCCACCTGCTCGACCGGCAGGCCCAGCAGGGCCGCCACCTCGTCGCTCAGCCCGGCCGTCAGCTCCGCGGCGCGGTCGGCCCCGACGGCGGCCTCGGCGCCGGCCGGGCGGCCGCCCCGCTCCGCGAGCAGGGTCTCCAGCCAGGCGGCCAGCTCCGCGATGGTGGTGTGCTCGAAGACCACGGTCAGCGGGAGCGGTACGGAGATCCGGTCCTCGATCTCGACGACCAGGTCCACCAGGGCGGCGGAGGCGAGCCCGAGTTCGTAGTACCCGGCGTTCGCCCCGACCTCGGCGGGGGCCACCCCGAGGCGCGCGGCGACCAGTTCGCGCAGCAGCTCCAGCAGCTCCCCCCGCGAGGTGCCGCCGGCGCCCGCCGCACCCCCCACGCCCGCCGCACCCACGGCACGTTCCCGGCGCGGCCCGGTCTGCCCGGTCTGCCCGGTCTGCCCGGTCTGCTCGCTCTGCCCGGCCGGGGGCAGCCCCGCCCCGGCCCGCACCCGCTTGGCCACGTACCCGCCCAGCTCTGCGACCGGCCGGCCTGCGGCGTCGTAGAACTCCAGCGACATCCGGATGAGCTCGTCGGTCCGGTGCACCGAGTCGGCCGGGATCCTGACGGAACACCGGCTGCCCAGCGGCCCCGTCGCCCGGAAGGACTCGAACGCCAGCGGCAGGTAGAACTCCTGCCCGTCCTCCCCCGCCCCCGGTGCGCCGCCGCGCTCCAGCAGGCCCGTCGCCACCCCGCCGCTCAGCAGCGCGGCCTCGAACAGCGCCGGGTGGAAGAGGAAGCGGCCGGCGCCCGCACGGTGCTCCGCCCCCAGCTCGACCTCCGCCGTCCACTCACCGGGGCGCCGGCGGACGGTGCCGAGGGGCTTCATCAGACCGGAGTGGACCAGGTCGTGCTCGCGGCACCAGGCGTACATCTCGTCCAGCGAGGTGGTCGCGGTCGCGGGGTCGGCCGCCGGAGCCGGCCGGGCCGTCAGGCCCCCGGGCGCGCGGCGCTCGGCGGCGGCCGTCGCGTACACCGCCTCGGCACCGCCGCCCACCGGGCGGCCGCGGACCTCGACCCGCACACCGCCCGCCGGTGCGGCGCGCCCCTCGATGGTGACCGCGACCGGCTCGCCGGGAAGGGCCGCCAGCGGCGCCAGGACCGTCAGGCTGCGCAGCAGGGTCTCCGCCATCGGGTACCCGTGGCGGGCGAGGACCTCCAGCACCAGTTCCACATGGCCGACGCCCGGCATGAGGGGGCGGCCGTGCACGACGTGACCCATGACCAATGGGTTGTCTGAGGTGACGTTGAACGTCTCGGTGAACATGGGCGTATCGGTCATCGGTATATCCATCCCACAACAGCGTCGTACCGACGGCAGAACCCGCGGCGGAGGGCATGTCGAAGCAATGCGTCCGGAGCGGAACGGCTCCGGGGGAATTACCGAGATTCACTGGGCGGGGCCGGATCGGAGAAACTCCGGCCTCTGCCGGGAACCGACCGGATATCAGCCGGCCCGGCTGGGGTGAACGGCGTGAATCAACTCATGTTTCCAGAACACCGGGGGAAGTCTCCCCGGGCGAAGCGAATCCTGTGCGCGATACCCCCGTAGCTCGCAACTGTCACCCCTTTGTCGGGCCCGGACCTCAACCGAACACTTGGCATGGCCGCACACACCCGACTGTCGCTGACCCTACCGGGATTGACGGCCCGAAAGCAATGAAAAAGTGACTGCTCAGAACCTTGCGTGACGGAGAGTGGCCGGGACTCGTCGGCCCGGTCGGCGGAAACGGGCGCCGGAATCCTTCGAACGACGGGCTCGTACGGCCTTTCCGGCCGGACGGCCCCGCGGGCGGCACGGGGCGCCTCGGAAGCTCCCCGTGACGCCCGGCCCGTCCGCCGGCCCTCCCGGCCGCCCCCGGCCGGTCCGTCGGACCGGCCGGCGCCACTACACCACGCCCAGCAGGGCGCGCCGGCGGGAGTCCACCTCGGCGGCGGCCCCCTCCATCAGCAGCGTGGCGATCGCGTCGACCGTGCGCGCCCGCCAGGAGGCCAGCCCGGTCCCCGCGACGACCTGGTTGAAGGCGCCCATCGCGGGCCCGCAGTGGACCAGGAAGTCCACCCTCGTCCGCTCGTCGCCGGCCGCCGCGAGCCGGCGGCCGCGGGCGAAGTACGCCCGGCACAGCTCCGCCAGTTCGGCCTTCGGGTCCGCGCCGGGCAGGGCGGCCGGGACGGCCTCGCCGCCCAGGTACCGGTCGGCCACCTGCGCCCTGGTGGCGTCGTCCAGGTCGGCGGGCGAGGCGTGCCGGCGCCAGAGCTCGTACAGCCGCGACGCCCGGGCGGGGAAGAACAGCCCGCGCTTGAGGTAGCGGGCCTGCACCCCCAGCTCGAACAGCTCCCCCCACGGCGCGGTGTCCACGTCGTACTCGCGGGCCTCCTGGAGCAGGTCCTTCACCGCGGCGCTGGTGGCCGCCTCGACCGAGCACTGGTTGACCGATCCGGTCAGCACGAAGTCCGCCCCGAGCAGGAACGCCGCCGCGGCGGCCTCCGGGGTGCCGATCCCGCCCGCGCAGCCGACGTGCACCCGGGGGCCCGCCGGGGCCGCCCCGTCCCGGAGCCTGAGCACCCCGGGAAGGAGCGTCAGCAGGTCGGCGGTGCTGCTCAGCCAGCCGCCGACGGCCTCCACGCACAGGTCGTCCGCCATCGGCCGGCCGGCGGCCGCGCGGGCCTCCTCCGCGGTCACCTCGCCCGCCTCCAGCAGCCGCGCGACCAGGCGCTCCGGCGGCGGGGCCAGGAACTCGGCGGCGACGTCGGTCCGGGACACCTTGGCGATGATCCGGCCGCCCTTGAGCCGGAAGCGGACCAGCGCCGGGGTGATCAGCGGGAAGCCGGAGGCCTCCACCAGGTCGACGCCGTGCCGCAGCAGCAGGTCCACCAGCGCGGACTCCTCCTGCGGCGCGCCGTGCCGGTAGAGCAGGTTGACCCCGAAGGCCCCGCCGAGGCCGAGGTCGCCGACCAGGCCGCGCAGCTGACGGTCCACCTCCTCCGGCGTGAGCCCGCCGGTCCCCAGGAAGCCGAGCAGCCCGGCCTTGGCCGCCGCGCCCAGCATCTCCGGCCCGGAGATGCCGCCGTAGAGACCGCCGAGCAGATAGGCGTGCCGCAGCCCGTACCGCTCGCGGAAGCCCGCCGCGCCCAGCGCCTCGGCGGTGACCGCCGCCCCCGCGCCGGCCGGCACCGCGACCGGCTCCGGGGGCACGGGTGCGGACGCAACGGGTGCCGCGGCCGCAGCGGGCGCAGTCGGCGCAACGGGCGCCGGGGGCAGCGGAAGGGCCTCGGCGTTCTCCCGGATCCTGGCGACCAGCTTGGTGAGCACCCGGCCGGGCCCCAGTTCGACGAACTCGAAGTCGCCGCCGCCCATCAGCCGCCGCACGGTCTCGGTCCAGCGGACCGGGGAGGCGATCTGGGCGGTCAGCGTCGCCTTGATGCCGTCGGCGGTGTACGGCAGCGCGTCCACGTTGGCCAGGACCGGGACGGCCGGTGCCCGCAACGTGAATCCGTCCAGGAACCGGGCGAACTCCTCGGCGGTGTCCTGCATGTAGCGGGAGTGGAACGGCGCACTGACGTTGAGCCGGACGGCCCGGTGGCCGGCCGCCTGGAAGGCGGCGACCGCCTCGTCGATCCGGTCGGCGGGGCCGGAGAGCACGAACTGGTCGGGGGCGTTGTGGTTGGCCAGGTCCAGCCCGTCGGGGCCGTCGAGGCCCGCCCCGGCGAGCGTCCGGGCGACCACCGCCTCGTCGACGCCCACGACCGCCGCCATCGCGCCGCCGCCGGCCGCGGCCATCAGCTCGCCGCGCCGCTGCACCAGCCGCAGCCCGGTCTCGAAGTCGAACACGCCGGCGGCGAACAGCGCCACGTACTCGCCCAGGCTGTGGCCGACCAGGTAGTCCGCCGGGGTGTCGTCCTCCGCCAGCCGGTCCAGGTAGGACAGCGCGCTCACCACGTAGATGGCGGGCTGGGTGAATTCGGTACGGCCCAGCCGGCGGCCGGGGTCCGAAACGCACAATTCCTCGATGGAATAGCCGAGCACGCGGTCCGCGATCGCGGTCTCGGCAGGGAACCTGGCGAACAGTTCCCCGCCCATTCCCCGCTGCTGGGAGCCCTGGCCGGGGAATCCGTAGACCTTCATGCCGTGCGCCTTCCTTGCTGCCGTCGGTTTCGTCCGGGTGACTGTCGTGCGGATCCTTTCCAGCAGATCCGGGTTGTACACGAATGGACTCAGGAGCGGGAACGAGCGGGAACGCGTGGTTTCCGGCAGGTTGCCGCAGACGAAATTGTGGAGGGTGCCCGAGGGGCCGAGGTCCAGATAGAGGAAATCACCCCGGTCGCGCATCGCGGTCATGGTCCGCTCGAACTCGATGGGCCTGCGGGCCACCTGCCAGAAATGCTCCGGGGTCGGCCGCCCGACCAGCCCGCCGTCCACCGAGGAGATCCACGGAATGCGGGGTGGCGCGAATTCCACGGCGGCGAAGGCGGCCCGGCACCCGTCGGCGACGCCGTCCATCAGGCTGGAGTGGTAGGCGTACTCGACCGCGACCCGCTGGTGCAGCACGTCGGCGGCGCGCAGCGCGGACTCGGCCCGGTCGAGGAGGTCGTCCGCGCCCGCCACGACGAAGTGGCCGGGATAGTTGCGGGCGGCGACCTCGCACCCGCGCAGCTCGGGCACCCGGTCCAGCACGTCCGGCCGGTCGAGGACGGCCAGCATGCCGCCGCGCGGACCCCGGCGCAGCGCCTCCGCCTGGCGGACCAGCAACCGCAGGCACGCATCGGTCGCGATGCTGCCCGCGACCGCCGCGGCCGCGTACTCGCCGAGGCTGGCGCCGAGCACGTAGTCGGGCTCGACGCCGGCCGCCCGCAGCGTCTCCGCCAGGGCCAGCTCGATCATGACGATCGCCGGGTGGCTGAGCCGGGTGTCGGTGAACGGGTCGCTCTTCCGCCTGGCCGGGTCGAACACCCGGGCCAGCACCGACTCGCCCAACTCCTCGGCCACCACGGCGTCGTGGCGGTCCAGCGCGGCGCGGAACACCGCGTTGTCGTCGTAGAGCTCCTGGCCCATCCGGTAGTACTGGGAGCCCTGCCCGGAGAAGGCGAAGACGACGGGCAGGGTGCCCGGGAACGGTTCGGTCATCGGTAGCTGTCCCAGAACAGGCCCGCGGCGACGGGCTCGGCGGACGGGGTGGACGGGGTGGGCAGGGTGGACGGGGTGTCCTGGGCGGGCGCGGCAGGCTGGGCGGGTGCGGCAGGTGCCGCGGCTGCGGCGGCGCCCCGGATCACCGTCCTGCGGTCGAGCGGGGGCTGTGGCAGCGGGGCCCGGGTGCCGCCGTGACCCGCCGGGGCGGGAGCCAGCAGCACGTGGGTGTTGGTGCCGCCGTCCGCGAAGCAGTTGACCGCCGCGACCTCGGCCGTGGCCGGCCAGGGCCGGGCCTCCCGGGGGAAGTACAGCGGTGAGGCGTCCACGTCGAAGTGGGCCGGCGGCTGCTGTCCGGACCGGAACGGCACCTGCTCCCGGTGGTGCAGCATCAGGACCACCTTGATGAACGCGGCGATGCCCTCCGCGGCCAGCGGGTGGCCGATGTTGGGCTTCACCGCGCCGAGCGCCAGGGCGGTCGCGCGGTCCTCGCCGGAGCGGTAGACGCCCTCCACCGCCTTGAGTTCGAGCAGGTCGGTGATGTTCGCCCCGGAGCCGTTGGTCTCCACCCAGCCGATGTCGCCCGGACCGTGGCCGCTGTGCGCCAGCGCCTCGGTCATCACGCTCCGCAGCGCACGCGGGTTCGGCGTGGCCGGACCGGCCGTCCGGCCGTCGTTGTTCACCGCGATGCCGCGCAGGACGGCGAGCACCCGGTCGCCGTCCGCCTGCGCCCGGGCGAGCGGCTTCAGGACGACCACGCCCACGCCCTCACCGAGCATCAGCCCTGCCGCCCGGCGGTCGAACACGTGGAACTCCTCGCCCGGGTTGAGCAGCCCGCGCCAGCCGAAGACCTGGTAGGCCCGGTCGTCCGCGAGCAGGTTCACGCCGGCGACCACCGCCGACTCGATGTCGCCCGCCCGCAGCGCCCGGGCGGCCATGTCCATCGCCACCAGGGCGGAGGAGCAGGCGGTGTCGACGACCAGGCTCGGCCCCTGGAAGTCGAAGAACTGCGAGACGTTGGCCGCGAAGTAGTTCTGCCCGGTGACCATCGCCGGGTTCACCGACCCCTCCAGCCGGGCCGGGTCCGGGAGGTGCGCGGCCCGGCCGCCCACGTAGACGCCGATCCGGCGCCCCTTCAGCTCGGCGGGGCGGTACCCGGCGTGGTGGACGGCCTGGTCGACCTCCTCCAGCAGGAGCAGCGCCTGCGGGTCCATCGCCGCGACGTCCGCCTCGGAGAGCAGGAACGCCTCCGGGTCGAAGCGCAGGACCTCGGGCAGCAGGCCCGCGTGGTAGCCGAGCGGACGGCCGAAGCGCTGCTCGGGGATCGGCCGCAGCGCGGAGCGGCCGTTGCGCAGCAGCTCCCAGTACTCGTCGGCCGAGCCCGCGCCGGCGAACCGGCAGGAGAGGCCGACCACCGCGATGTCCCCGCTGCGGTCGGGCGCGCTCCGCGGCACGGCCGCGACGGGGGCCGCCGGGGCCGGGGCTTCGGGTGCCGCGTCGGCCTCGGGCGCCGCGTCCTGTGGTGCCGCGTCCTCCGGCGCCTCGTCCCCGGCCGCCTCCGTTCCGAAGGCGGCGAGCAGCTCCGCGCGGTGCTCCTCGGCGAGGTAGGCCGCGAACCCGTCGACCGTCGGGTACTCCAGCAGCGCCGAGGGGTCGACCATCGCGTCCAGCTCCTTGGCGACGTTCTGGGCGAGCTGGGACACCATGATCGAGTCCATGCCGAAGTCGTGCACCGGTACGTCGCCCGCGAGCTTGTCCCGGTCGAAGCCCAGGTCGGTGGCGATCCGGTCGAGCAGCCACCGGGAGACAGCGTCGACGGCCCGCAGGACCGGGTCGACGGCCGGCGCGGCCGGCACCGCCACCGGCGCGGCGAGCGGTGCCGCGGCGACGGACGACGGCTGCGGCGACGGCCGCTCCTGGGCGGCGTGCCCGCCCCGGGCCGGCGCGGACAGGGCGGCCAGCTCGGCGTCCGCCGCCGCCAGCCAGACCCGGTCGCCCTCGAAGGGGTAGCCGGGCAGTGCCACCCGGCCGGGCCGGGCACCGGGGTGCAGCGCCGCCCAGTCGACCGGCTGCCCCGCCGTCCAGGCCACGGCGTACGCGGCCGGGTCGGCGGGCGGGGCCTCGCCGGCGGCCGGCCGGCGCGGGTCGACGACGCCGGTCCAGCTGTCAGCGGGCGCGCCGCCGGCGGCGAACTCCTCCAGGCGGTCGACGAGTTCGGCGAGGTCCCGGTAGCGCACGGCCAGCCGGTGGGCCATCGCCTCGCGCCCGGTCTGCAGCGTCCAGGCCACCTGCCGGGCATCCGGCCCGCCGGTCCCGGCCCGCAGGTGGGCCGCGAGGCGGCGGGCCTGGGTGACCAGCCGGCCGGCGTCCCGCGCGGAGAGCACGGCCAGCTGCGGACCGGCCGCGGCATCACCGGCCGGGGCGGGCGCACCGACGTACTCCTGAAGGATGATGTGGGCGTTGGTGCCACCCGCGCCGAACGAGCTCACCCCGGCGGTCCGGGGCCGGACCGTCCCGTCGGCGAGGACGCGGCGCGGCCACGGCGCCCGCTCCCGCTGGACCTCGAACGGGGTCGCGGCGAAGTCGATGTTCGGGTTCAGGCGGTCGGAGTGCAGCGAGGGCACCAGCTCGCCGTGGCGGAACTGGAGCAGCACCTTGGTGATCGCGGCGATGCCCGCCGCGGACTCGGCGTGGCCGATGTTGGACTTGACCGAGCCGACGGGCAGCCGCTCGGGCAGGTCGCCCTCGAAGGCCCGCAGCATGCCGTTCACCTCGACCGGGTCGCCGAGCGCGGTACCCGTGCCGTGCGCCTCCAGGTAGTCGAGGTCTCCGGGGCGGAGCCCGGCGCGGTCCAGCGCGGACCGGACGAGGTCGCCCTGGGACTTGGGGTTCGGCACGCTGTAACCCCGGCCGGCGCCACCGTGGTTGACGGTGGAGGCCTTGACCACGGCCAGGATCCGGTCCCCGTCGGCCAGGGCGGCGTCGAGCCGCTTGAGCAGCACCGCGCCCGACCCCTCGGCGGGGACGTAGCCGGTGCCGCCGTCACCGAAGCTGCGGCAGCGGCCGTCCTCGGAGAGGAAGCCCCGCTGCGCGAGCTGGAGGAACTTCACCGGGTGGCTGGAGATGTTCACGCCGCCCGCGACCGCGACGTCGCAGTCGCCGTTGCGGATGGCCAGGCAGGCCTGGTGGACGGTCACCAGCGAGGACGAGCACATGGTGTCGAGGGCCACGCTGGGGCCGGTGAAGTCGAAGAAGTACGACACCCGGTTGGCCACCGACGCGTAGGACGAGGAGGTCGCGACGCCCGTGCCGCGCAGCGCCTCCTGGACCCCGTACAGCTGGTAGTGGCCGTACATCATGCCGACGAACACGCCCGTCCGGGAGCCGCGCAGTCGCTCGCGGGTGGTGCCGGCGTCCTCCAGCAGGTGCCAGACGGTCTCCAGGAACACCCGCAGCTGCGGGTCGGTGTGCTCGGCCTCGATCTGCGACATCTGGAAGAACAGCGGGTCGAAGCGGTCGGCGCCGCGGACGAAGCCGCCCCACTTGCCGTAGGTCTTGCCGAAGGCGGACTTGTCCGGGTCGTAGAACACGCCGTGGTCCCACCGGTCGGCCGGGATCTCCTCGACGCTGTCCCGGCCCTCGCGCAGGTTGCGCCAGAACTCCTCCACGTCGTCGGCCTGCGGGTAGCGGCCCGCGACGCCGATCACGGCGATGTCGTCACCGTGGGAGGACCGGGCCGAGGACGCCGGGACGGGCGCCGGGGCGGGCGCCGGGGCGGCCGACGCGACAGGCGCGACAGGCGCAGCCGGTGCGACCGGGCCGGCGAACGCCGCCGGGTGCGCGCCGGCCAGGTGGCCGGCCAGCTCCCGGGCCGTCACGTGCTCGAAGAAGAGGGTCTTCGACAGCGGCCCGACGTGCTCCTCCAGCCGGCTGGTCATGCTCATCGTGATCAGCGAGTCCAGGCCGTAGCGGTCGAAGGGCTCGGTGGCGATGATCTCGGCCTCGGGGAGTTTCAGTTCCTCCGCCAGCAGCCGGAGCACCAGCCGCTCGGCCCGCTGCAACACGTCCGCGTCCGTCCCCGCGCCCGTCCCCGCATCCGTGCCCGCGGGGGCCGCCCCGCCCGACGGCACGGACGCGGCGGCAGGGGCGGGCGCGGCAGCCGAGCGCGCCGCCGCCGCGGTGCCGGTGCGGCCCCGGCCCGCGTCGAGCGCGGCCGCGATCCGGGCCGGGTCGCCGGGGGCGAGCAGCAGGACCGGCGCGGTGCCGGCCAGTGCGCGCTCCAGGGCCTCCAGCGCCGGCCCGGTCCGCACCGGGCGCATCCCGAGCACGCGGTACATGTACGTCTCGGCCTCGGCGTCGACCCGCATCCCGCCGTCCGCCCAGACCGGCCAGGCGGCCGCGAGGGTACGGCCCCGGCGGGCGCCCCGCAGGCGCTGCCGCTCGCGCTGCTCGGCGAAGCGGTCGAGGAACGCGTTGGCGAAGGCGTAGTCGGTCTGGCCGATGTTGCCGAACTCCGCCGCGGCCGAGGAGAAGAGCAGGAAGTAGTCCAGCGGGTCGTCCAGGGTCGCCTCGTCGAGCAGCTCGGTCCCCCGGACCTTGGCCGCCAGCACGGCCTCGGCGTCCGCCCGCCGCTTGCCGCGCAGCAGGCCGTCCCGCAGGACGCCGGCAGCGTGGACGACGCCGCTCACCGTCCCGAAGGCGCGCCGGGCCTCGCCGGCCAGTGCCTCAACGCCCGCCGGGTCGGCGACGTCGGCCCGCACGAGGCGGGCGCCGATCGCCTCGATCCGGGCCCTGGCCTCCGGCCCCGGGGCGCTGCGCACGGCGAGCACGATCCCGCCCTCGCTCACCCCGGCGGCGTGCCGGGCGGCGGCGATGTGCTCGGCGACGTGCAGGCCGAGCGCGCCCGCGCCGCCGGTCACCAGGTGCGCCCCCGGGCCGGTGAAGGCGGACGGCCCGGCCGCGGGCAGGCCGGCCTGCCGCCAGCCCCGGCGGGCCCGGCCGGCCGCGTCGACCCGTACCTCCGTCCCCGGCCCGTGCTCGGCACGGAGTTCGGCGATGACCGCGTCGGCGAGCAGCCCGGGCGCGGCCGCCAGCACGCCGAAGGCGACCGACGGCATCTCCAGGCGGACCGAGCGGGCGAACGCCGCCATCGCGGGGTGCGCGGGCGACCCGGCGGGGTCGTGGTGCGCGAAGAGGTAGCGCAGCGCGCCGCCCCGCTCCCGCTGCCAGGCCCGGAGCAGGGCCCCGGCCGTGTGGAAGCCGTGCTCGACGGCGCCCTCGGACGCGGTCTCCGGACCGGCCAGGTGCACCACGTGGACGGGCCCGGACGGCACGGCGCGCACCGCCGCGGCCGCGTCGAAGCCGGGCGTGAGCGGGACGGGGCGGACGTCCGTGCCGACGGCCGCCAGCGCGGCCCGCACCTCGGCCGCACCGTGGCCGGCGCCGAGCAGGAGCACGGTGCCGTCGAGCGGGCCGCCGTCCGCCGGGAGTGCGGCCGGCTGCCAGACGGGCTCGAACGCGGCCACCGGCTCCGGCCCGGCCACGGCCCGCAGCGTGAAGGCCTCGATCCGGGCGACCACCTCGCCGGCCGGGCCGAGCAGGGCGACGTCGAAGCCGGACGCCCCCGCCGGGGCGGGCCGCCGCGACGGCGTGGCGTACGCGTGCACCCGCTCCGGCAGCGCGGCGTACAGCCGCACCGAGCCCACGGAGAACGGCAGGTGGGCCGCCGGTCCCCCGGGCCCGTCCGCGGAGGCCCGGAGCCGGCCGGCCACCTGGAGGGCGGCGTCGAGCAGCGACGGGTGGAAGACGTACGCGTCGGCGTCGGCCCGGACCGCCTCGGGGAGCCGCAGCGCCGCCAGCGCGACCTGCGGGCCCTCGGCGATCTCCTCGATCACCCGGAAGCCCGGCCCGTAGGCGAAGCCCACCCCGACGAAGTCCTGGTAGCAGCTCTCCCCGCTGCGGACCCGCGGGCAGCGGGCCCGGACGGCGTCCAGGTCGACGTCGGCGGGCCGGTCGCCGGGCTCGCCGAACACCAGGGTGCCGCCGGCGTGCACCGGTGCCCCCTCCGTGCCGCCGCGCACCTCGAAGGTGGCCCCGGAGCGGTCACCGGTCACCGAAACGACCAGCGGGTGGCCGTCGGCGCCGGCCGGGAGGCGGACCGGGGCCGCCCAGACCAGGTCGTCCACGCGGCGGACCGGGGCGCCGGCGGCGAGCTCGCCGGCCAGCCGGCCCATCTCCAGGTAGGCGACGCCGGGGAGCACCCGCTCGCCGCCGATGACGTGGTCGCGCAGGAAGTACTCGTCGCCGGTGAGCGTCTTGGTGAACTTCCGCCCGCCGGAGCCGGGGACCTCGGCGTCCAGCAGCGTCCGGTGCAGCGGCGTCCGGTGCGGCGCCGGCGCGGGCCGCCGGGCCGCCGCCGGGCCGGGGGCGACCCAGTGCCGGGGGCCGGCGAACGGGTAGGCGGGCAGGTGCACGCGCCGGCGGTCGGCGCCCCGGTGCAGCGCCTGCCAGTCGGTCCCGGCGCCGCGGAGCCACGCGTCGGCGAGGGCGTCCGGGCCGTCGGTGGCGGCCGCCGCGGCGACGGCCGGGGTGCCCTCGGTCCGGGCGGTGCGGACGGCCGAGGGCCGGCCGGCGGCGTACGCGGCGAGCTCGGCGCGCAGCACGGCGGTGCCGGTCGCGACCAGCGCGAGCCGGTGGCTCATCGGCTCGCGGCCCACCTGGAGGGTGTACGCGAGGTCCGCGGGCGGCACGTCCTGCCGTTCCAGGTGCTCGGCGAGCCGCTGCGCGGAGCTCCGCAGGGCCTGCTCGTCGCGGGCCGAGAGCACGAACAGCTGCTCGCCGTCGGGCTGTTCGTCACGGGTGTCGGCCATGGCGGGTTCCTCCAGCACGATGTGCGCGTTGGCCCCGCCGAAGCCGAAGGAGCTGACGCCGCCGCGGCGCGGGAGTACCCGTCCGGCGGCGTCGGTCGGCCGGAGCCAGGGCCGGGCGGTGGCGGCCACCTCGAACGGGCCGCCGTCGAGCTCCAGGTAGGGGTTCTGCTCGCGGAAGTGCAGGCTGGCCGGGATGGTGCCGTGCCGCAGCGCGAGGACGACCTTGAACAGCCCGGCGATGCCGGCGGCCGCCTCCAGGTGGCCGATGTTGGTCTTCACCGAGCCGATGGCGCAGGCCGTGGCCGCCGCGTCCTCCCCGCGCTCGGCGCGCAGCCGGCGGAAGGCGGCGCTCAGGCCGACCGTCTCGATCGGGTCGCCGAGGGCCGTGCCGGTGCCGTGCGCCTCGATGTAGCCGACGGTGGAGAGCGGGACGTCGGCCGCCCGGTAGGCCTCGGCCAGCAGGTCGGCCTGGGCGTCGGGGTTGGGTGCGGTGAGCGAGGTGGTCCGGCCGCCGTGGTTGAGCGCGACCGCCTTGATCACCGCGTGGACGGCGTCGCCGTCGCGCACGGCCCGGTCGTTCGGCTTGAGCAGGACGACTCCCGCGCCCTCGCCCCGGACGTAGCCGTCGGCCCGGCTGTCGAAGGCCTTGCAGCGGCCGTCCGGGCTCAGCATCCGGCCCTGGCTCAGCGCCTCGTACACGCCGGGCGAGAGGATCAGGCTGACGCCGCCGGCGATGGCCAGTTCGCAGGTGCCGTCGCGGAGCGCGGCGCAAGCCTGCTGGACGGCGGTGAGCGAACCGGAGCACGCCGTGTCGACGGCCATGCTCGGGCCGCGCAGGTCCAGCAGGTAGGAGACCCGGTTGGGGACGATCGAGAGGGCGGCGCCGGTGAGGGTGTGCCCCTCCGTGCCACGCCCGGCGGCCCGCTGCACCTCCAGGTAGTCGGAGTTGGTGACGCCGACGAACACGCCCACGCGCTTCCCGGCCAGGTCGGAGGGCCGGTAGCCGGCGTCCTCGACGGCGGACCAGACGACCTCCAGCATCAGCCGCTGCTGGGGGTCCATGAGCTCGGCCTCGCGCGGGGAGATCCCGAAGAAGGCGGCGTCGAAGCGGTCGGTCCCGGGGGCGAAGCCGCCCCGGTGGGGGCGGGCCCCGGGCTGGTCGCGCCAGTCCCACCGGTCGGCGGGGACCTCGCCGACCAGGTCGTCGCCGGCGGCGAGGTGGTCCCAGAACTCCCGCAGGTCGGCGGAGCCGGGGAGGCGGCCGGCCATGCCGATGACGGCGATGTCGCCGCCGCGCGCGGCCGGGGCCGCCCCGGGCGCCGTGCCCTGGTCCCCGGCCGCTGCGGCAACCGCGAGGGGCGTGGCGGTGGCGGCGGCGGTGCCGTACCGCGCGGCCAGCTCGGCCGGGTGCTCCTCCCAGAGGTGCCGGGCCAGCGCGTGCAGGGTGCCCCGGCGGTAGAACAGCGTCGGGTAGACGGAGATGCCGTACGCCTTGCGCAGCTCGGTGCTGAGCGCGGTGAAGCCCACCGAGTTCATGCCCGCCTCGCCGAGCGGGGTGTGCGCCCCGATGGACCCGGCCGGCTGCCCGGTCAGGCGGGCCACCATGCCGGCCAGGTCGGCGACCAGCGCCTCCTCGCGGCCCGCCGGGGCGGCGGTGTGCAGGGCCCCGTCCGGCTGCGGCGGGGCCCCGTCCGACTGCGATCGGGCGCCGACGCCGAAGCGGGCCCGGACCTCGGCCAGCGGCAGGGTGGCCAGCATGGAGCGGTCCACCTTCTCGTTGAGCGTGCGCGGGAACCCGCTCACCCGGACCAGCGCGTCCGGCACCATGTGGTCCGGCAGCCAGGCGCCCAGCTGCGTCCGGGTCGGTTCGGCGGCGCCGTCGGCGAGCACGTAGCAGGCCAGCAGGGTGTGCGAGCCGGCCGCCTGGCCGCGCGCCACCACTACCGCCTCGCGGACGCCGTCGAGGCCGCGCAGGGTCTCCTCGATCTCCTCCAGCTCCACCCGGAAGCCGCGGACCTTGACCTGCGAGTCCATCCGCCCGAGGTACTCGGTCCGGCCGTCGGGCAGCCGGCGTACCAGGTCGCCGGTGCGGTAGACGCGCGCCGCCGGGTCCGGGTCGAAGGGGTCGGGCAGGAAGCGCTCGGCGGTCAGTTCGGGCCGGCCGAGGTAGCCGTCGGCCACGCCGTCGCCGCCGATGTACAGCTCCCCGGCCACTCCGCCGGGGACCGGCCGGCCGGAGCCGTCCAGCACGTGGAAGCGGGTGTTCGCGATCGGGGTGCCGATGGTGACGCGCTCGCCCGCGCGCAGCCGGCTCGCCGCGGACCAGATGGTGGTCTCGGTGGGCCCGTAGAGGTTCCACACCGCACGGCTGCGGGCGATCAGGGCCTGCGCCGTGTCTCCGGGCAGGGCCTCGCCGCCGCACAGCACGGTGAGGGCCGGGTCGCCCTCCCACCCGGCGGCCAGCAGCATGGTCCAGGTGGACGGGGTCGCCTGGACGACGGTGGCGCCGCTGCTCTCCAGGGTCTCCCGCAGGCGCAGGCCGTCCCGGGCGTCCTCGGTCGGCACGATCTCCACGGTGCCGCCGGTGATCAGCGGCAGGTACAGCTCCAGGCCGGAGATGTCGAAGCAGACCGTGGTGAGGGCCAGCAGCGTGTCGCGCGGCCCGAACCCGGGCTCGCGCGCCATCGACCAGAGCAGGTTGGTGAGCGCGCGGTGCGGCACGGCCACGCCCTTGGGGCGGCCGGTCGACCCGGAGGTGTAGATGACGTAGGCCGGGTCGGCGGGCGTGGCGGGGCCCGGCGAGGGGAGCGCGGGCGGCTGCCGGTCGGTGTCGACGCAGAGCCGCGGCACCGCCGCGTACCCGCTGTCGACCCCGGAGTGGGTGAGGATCAGGTGGAGCCCGGCGTCCTCGGCCATGTAGGCGAGCCGCTGCTGCGGGTAGGCGGGGTCGAGCGGCACGTAGGCGCCGCCCGCGGCCTGGACGGCGAGCAGGGCGGCCGGCAGGTCGGCGTCGCGCGGGAGCAGCACGCCGACGGTCCGCCCGCGGCCGACGCCGGCGGCGGTGAGCCGGGCCGCCAGGGCCTCCACCCGCCCGGCGAGCCGGCGGTACGTCAGCTCGGTGCCCCGGTGGCGGACGGCGACCGCGTCGGGCCGGGCCTCGGCCTGGCGGCGCACCAGCTCCCAGACCAGGGTGTCGGCCGGGTAGTCGGCGGCGGGTCCGGCGAGCTGCGCGTGCTCGTCGCCGGTCAGCAGGTCCAGGTCGTCGACCTTGGCGGCGGGCGCGTCGACGGCCGCGGCGAGCAGGGTGGCGAAGTGGGTGCCGAGGCGCTCGACCGTCTCCCGGTCGAAGAGGTCCGGGTCGTACTTCAGCGTGTAGCGGCACCCGTCGGCCTGCTCGACCACCTCCAGGGTCAGGTCGAACTCGCCCTCCTGGTGGACGCCCTCGACCGGCCCGAGCACCACGCCGTCGCCGTCGTGCCGGGCGTCCCGGGTCCAGTTCTGGAAGTAGAAGGCGACGTTGAAGTCGAGGGCGGCCTGCGGGTCCTCCCGCCGCAGCTCCTCGACGAGGCTGATCAGCGGGTAGGTGCTGTGGTCCAGCGCCTCCATGACCGTGCGGTGCAGCCGGCG
This sequence comes from Kitasatospora sp. NPDC047058, assembly GCF_040643935.1. Classification (NCBI taxonomy): domain Bacteria; kingdom Bacillati; phylum Actinomycetota; class Actinomycetes; order Kitasatosporales; family Streptomycetaceae; genus Kitasatospora; species Kitasatospora sp. NPDC047058. The sequence continues at coordinate 38,555 of NZ_JBEYVJ010000008.1, forward strand.
CACGAGGCCGCGGAACTCCTCCTGGCCGTCGACCCGTTCGGCCAGCACCACCATGTTCATGAAGTAGCCGAGCACGTCGTCGTAGCCGGACGGCGGACGGCTCATGGTCGGGGTGCCGACGGCGACGTCCTCCTGGTCGCCGTAGCGCTGGAGCAGCGCGAACCAGGCGGCGAGCACCACGCAGAACAGCGAGCTCTGCTGGGCGGCGGCGAGCGCGCGGGCGCGGTCGGCGACCGCCGCCGGGATGTGCCCGTCGATGCTCGCCCCGTGGAAGCCCGGGACGTCCGGCCGGGGCCGGTCGAGGGGCAGCGGGACGGTGGTCGTCCGCCCGGCGAGCCGCTCGGTCCAGTAGGCGAGCTGGCGCCTGCCTTCGGCGCCGGTGAGCAGCTCGCGCTGCCAGTCGGTGAAGTCGGCGTAGCTGCGGGCGGGCCGCGCGCCCGGCAGCGGGGCGCCGGTGACGGCCGCGCGGTAGCCGCGTTCGAGCTCCGCCAGCAGCAGTGCGATGGAGACCCCGTCGAAGACCAGGTGGTGGAAGGCCAGCAGCAGGGCGTTGCGGCCGTCGCCGAGCGTGTACAGCGTGGCCCGCACCAGCGGGCCGGCGGCGAGGTCGAAGGGGCGGCGCAGGTCGGCGGCCATCCGGTCGCGCAGGTCGGCCTCGGCCACGGTGGTGAGGAACACCTGGTGGAACGGGAGTTCCGGCTCCGCCGCGATGTGGACGGCCGGGCCGTCCTCGCCGGTCCGGACGGTGGCGCGCAGCGCGTCGTGCCGGTCGAGGAGGTCCTGGAGGACGACGCGCAGGGCGAGCACGTCGAGGCCGGGGGCCAGCCAGAGGGCGAGCGGGAGGTTGTAGGCGTAGGTGCCGGGCGCGATCTGCTCGATCACCCAGAGCGCGCGCTGGCCCTCGGAGAGCCGGTGGGTGCCCTGTTCCAGGTCGCGCCGGGGCCGCAGGACCACTGCGGCGGCGGCCGCGGCAGCGGCGGGTACGGGGGCCGCGGGGACCGGCGCGGCGGACACGGTCGTCGCGACGGGGACGGGGACGGGCGCGGGGACGGGCGCGGCGGCGACGACGGCGTCGGCGAGCCAGTTCTCGGTCAGGTGGGCGGTCAGCTCCCGCAGCGTCGGCCGTTCGAAGAAGTCGCCGAGCGGCACGGAGACGCCGAACGCCTCGTCCACGGCGGAGACGATCTTCATGCCGCTGAGCGAGTCGAAGCCGTAGTCGGCCAGCAGTCGGTCGGGGTCGATCCGCTCGTCCAGCTTGAGGACCCGCTCCACCAGCTCGCGCAGGCGCTCGCCGACGGTGTCGGCGGCGCTCGCCGCGGCCGGGGCCGCCGGGGGCGCGGCGGCGGGTACGGCCGCGGGCGGCACGGCGGGCGCGGCGGGCGCGGCGGCGAGCAGCACGCCGTCGCTCTCCGCGACCAGCACCGTCTGGCCCAGGCCGCCGTCCTCCGCCCCGAGCGCCCGGACCGGGCCGTAGCCCTCCTCGCGCAGGATCCGCGTCCAGCCCTCGGGCGAGGCGAGCGGGGAGTCGGGCAGCCGCAGCCCGCCGTCCTCGAACGCCCACCAGCCCTCCAGGACGCCGCCGCCGATGGTGAGCAGCGGCCGGACGGAGGTCAGCTCGTTGAGCACCAGCCAGCCGCCCGGCTTGAGCAGGGCCTTGGCCTTGCGCAGGGTGCCGCGCAGGTTCCTGGTCGCGTGCACCACGTTGGTGGCCACCACCAGGTCGGCGCAGGCGTGCTCGAAGCCCTGCTCGGCGAGCGGGCGGTCCAGGTTGAGCACCTGGAAGCGGGTGAACGGGTAGCTCGCGGCGAAGCGCTCGCGGCCGTGTTCCAGGAAGCGGGGCGAGATGTCGGTGAAGGTGTAGCCGACCCGGTCCGGGTGCCCGGCCAGGACCGGCAGCACGCGCTCGCTGGTGGCGCCCGTGCCGGCGCCCAGCTCGACCACCCGGATCGCTTCACCGTCCGGCAGGTGCGGCAGCCGGGCGTCCAGGAAGCACCGGACGGTGTCGCGGACCAGGAGGTTGAAGGAGTCGGTGAGCGGGTTGCCCTTGTAGAAGTTCTGGACGAGCTTCATCGAGGAGCCCGGGAACATGATCTCCGTGGCGCCGACCTCGCCGCGCAGGATCTGCGGATAGCTCTGCAGGAACAGCCGGTTGAGGGTGACGGTCGCCTCGATGTCCGGGTACGCCGCGGCGATCCGGTCGAACTCCGCCTCCCAGTGCCCGGCCGACGCGGCCTGGTCGACGCCGTCGACCGGCGCGGTGGTGGTGATCCGGTCACCGTCGCGGGTGAGGTAGCCGGCCGCGGTCAGGATGTTGAGCAGCGCCTCGTGCAGGCGCCGGAACCGGTCGAGGACGCCGATCCGGCGGCGCAGCTCCTCGGCGTGGTGCCGCTCGCCGGAGCGCCGGAACACGCCCATCCGCTGGAAGACGCCGAGCAGCACCGGGGCGGAGACCGCCTCCAGCTCCTCGTAGCCGGCCACCACCCGGGCCGCGGCCGGGGCGGTGGCCGTCCCGGCGAGCAGCCGCGGCGCGGCGGCGGCCAGCCCGGCCGGGTGGCCGCCGGGCAGTGCCTCGCCGTCGAACGCCGGGTCGTGGCCCATGGCCTCCAGGGCCCGGCGGCCGGCGCGGATCGGCAGCACCTGCGGCAGCCGGCTGCCGAGGATGCGCCGGACGGCGGCGATGCCCTCGGCGACGCTGAAGCCCTCGATGCCGAGGCCGTCGAAGATCTCCTCCAGGCCGGGCACCGCACCGGAGCCGACCCGGCCCCAGTACCCCTGGTTGATCACGGTGACCGGGAACGGCAGCCGCTCGCGGAGGAACAGCGCGTAGGCGTCCTCGGTGGCCGAGGCACAGATGTAGGCGCCGTTGCCGGCGAAGTTGCCGAAGGAGCCGGCCGAGGAGAAGTAGACCAGGAAGTCCAGCGGCTGGTCGGCGACGGCGGCGGCCAGCGCGACGGCCCCCTCGGTCTTGACCCGGGTGGCGGCGGTGAACGCGGCCTCGTCGAGCTCGGCGAGCGGGTGGTTGTCGAACACCATGGCCGCGTGCACCACGCCGTGCAGGGCGCCGAACCGCCGGCGGGCCTCGGCCACGGCGGCGGCGAGGTCCTCGGCGGAGCAGGCGTCGCCCGGCACGTGGACGACGTCGCCGCCGCACTCCCGGATCGCGGCCATCGCGGCGTGCTGCTCGGCCCCCGGCCCGCTGCGGCTGAACCAGACCAGCCGGGCCCGGTGCCGGCGGGCGAGGTGCAGGCTCAGCTCGCGGCCGATGCCGCCGGTGCCGCCGACCAGCAGGTAGACACCGCCGTCGCGGAAGACCGGGCCGTCGGCCTCCGGCAGGTCGACCCGGCCGAGCCGGCGGACGTAGCGGACGCCGGCCCGCAGGGCCACGGTCCGGTCCCGGCCGGTGCCGGGCTCGGCCAGGACGGCGTCGGCCAGGGCCCGGACGGCGTCCTCGCCGCCGGCCTCGGCGTGGACCTCGGCGGAGGCGAAGTCGAGCGAGGCCACCCGGAGTCCGGGGCGCTCCTTCGACACCACCTGGAGCAGGCCGTGCAGGCCCGCGGCCAGCGGGTTCGTCACGCTGCTGCCCGCCGCGCCGAAGACGTCGCTGGTGACCACGACGACCCGGGCGGCCCGGGTGGAGCGGACCAGGTGGAAGAGGGACAGCGAGCCGTCGCGGGTCTGCTCGCAGACCTGGCCGAGGCCGACGCCCTCGGAGATCCGGCCGCCCACCCCGCCCAGGTGCACGACGAGGTCGGCGTCGGCGGCGCGGGCCTGCCACGCCTCGACGGGCTCCCGGTCGATCCGCACGACCTCCGCCCGGGGGCCCGGGTGGCGGGCCGCGACCGCCTCGGCGAGCCACCGTGAGGCGGCGGTCGCCAGCACGACGACGCGCTCCGCCCGGGGCGCGGGGCCGGGGGCCGGCTCCTGGGCGCGCACCCAGAGCGGGTGGTAGAAGTCCGGCACCGCCTCGGCGGGCACCCCGGCGGGCACCCCGGCGCTCTCCGGCACGGGCCGGGCGGCCGCCGGCGGCGGCTCGGGGATCCAGTACCGGTTGCGGGCGAACGGGTAGCCGGGCAGCCGGACGCGGCGGGCCTCCGGGGGCGTCACCCGGCTCCAGTCGATCCGGGCGCCGGCCACCCAGTGCCCGGCCACCGCGGCCAGGTCACGCCGGGTCAGCGCCTGCTCCAGCGCCTCCGCCCCGCTCCCGGCCAGGTCGCCGCGGACGCGGGCGGCCCGCCCGGTGCGGACCCGCGGGTCGCCGTCACCGGCGGCGTACCGCTCCAGCAGCCCGGCCGCCCCGTCCGCCGAATCCGCTGCCAGGGCGAGCCGGAACTCGTACGCGGTCCGGCCGGCCTGGAGCGTGTGGGCGACGTCGGCGAGGCGCAGCGGCTCCCGCCCGGTGTCCGCGGTGCCGGCGGTGCCCGGACCGGCGGACGGCCGCGCGGCCGCCTCGACCGCCCGGACGACGTCGTCGACGGTGCGCGCCGTGGCGACGGCGGCGGGCGGCTCGCCGCCCAGCCCGTCCGTCAGCAGCGCGTGGAAGCGGGCGCGTTCGACGACGCCGAAGCCGTACTCCGCGAGGTCCGTGCCCGGGTCGAGGAGCTCCGGCCCGACCCCGGCGGTCTCGGCGGCCGCCCGCAGGCAGCGCTCCCGGAGGCCGGCGGCCGCGTCGCCGGCCGGGGCCGGCCCGGCCGGGGCGGCGGCCCGCCGGAGGTGGGCGGCGAGGTCGGCGGCGTAGGCGCGCAGCCGCTCCTCGCTCTTGGCGGAGAGGACGAGCAGCTGGTCGCCGGGCGCCACGGGCCGCGCCGGGGCGGCCTCGCGGTACTCCTCCACGACGACGCAGGCGTTGGCCCCGCCGCCGCCGAAGGAGTTGACGACGGCGCGCAGCGGCAGCCGGCCGGCGTCGTCCTGCACGCCGGTCCAGGGCCCGAGGGTCTGGTGCACCGTGAAGGGCGTGGTGCCGAAGTCGATGTCCGGGTTGCGCTCGGCCGCGTTCAGGGAGGGCGCCAGCATCCCGTGCCGGAACTGGAGCAGCACCTTGGTCAGGCCGACGACGCCGGCCGCCGACTCCAGGTGGCCGATGTTGGACTTCACCGAGCCGACGGCGACGGCGGGCCGCCCGGCCCGCTGCTCCGGCGTGATCCGGCCGCCGAAGGCCTCGGTCAGGCCGGCGATCTCGATCGGGTCGCCGAGCGGCGTGCCGGTGCCGTGCGCCTCCACGTAGCCGATGGTCTCCGGTGCGACGCCGGCCCGGCGCAGGGCCGCGCGGACCACCTCGGTCTGCGCGGCCGCGCTCGGCACCGTGTACCCGCCGGTCTTGCCGCCCGCGTTGACGGCCGAGCCGCGGATCACCCCGAGGATGCGGTCCCCGTCGGCGACCGCCGCCTCCAGCGGGCGGAGCAGCACGGCGCCCACGCCCTCGCCGTCGACGAAGCCGTCGGCGCCCGCGCCGAAGCTCTTCAGCCGGTCGCCGTGCGAGATCATCCCGCGGTCCGCGAGCATGCGCAGGTGCATGGGGTGCAGGATCAGGTTGACGCCGCCGGCGATCGCGGCGTGGCACTCGCCCGATCTGATGCTCTCGCAGGCCAGGTGCACGGCGGTGAGCGAGGCGGAGCAGGCGGTGTCCACCGCCAGGCTCGGGCCGGTGAAGTCGAAGGTGTAGGAGACCCGGTTCGCGATCGACCAGTGGTTGGAGTGGGCGTCCGTGCGGACCCCGCGTGCGGTGGCCTCGCCGCCCATCCACTCGTAGTTGTTGTTCATCACGCCGGCGAACACCCCGACCGGCCCCCGCGCGGCGAGCTCGGCCGCCGGGATGCCCGCGTCGTCGAGGACGGCGGCCGCGGTCTGCAGGAACAGCCGCTCCTGCGGGTCCATGGCCTCGGCGTCGGCGGGCGAGATCTGGAAGAAGAGCGGGTCGAACCGGTCGACGTCGTCGACGAATCCGGCCCACTTGCTGTAACCGCCGTGCGTCCCGTGCGGATCGTGGTGCGCGTCGGCGTCCCAGCGGTCGGCCGGCACCTCCCGGATGCAGTGCCGGCCGGCCGCCAGGTTGTCCCACAGCTCGTCGACCGTCCCCGCCAGCGGGTACCGGCCGGCGACACCGACGACGGCCACGCCGGCGCTCCCCGGGGCCGGAGCCGGAGCGGGGGCGGCGGCCCGGCTCAGCAGGCTCAGCAGCAGCTTTCGCTTGTCGTCCACGGTTCTCTCTCTCACAGGTCATCGGTGCGGCCGCTGCGGGCCGGGGCGTACTGCCGTGGGGAGGTGCCGGTTGCCGGGCGGTCGGCTCAGACGGTGCCGCCGTGCCGCCCGGCGGCGCGCTGGGCCCGCCGGGAGGTGCGCCCGGCGGCGGCGCCTGCGTCGTCGGGGCCCTGACCGGGGGCCGGGGCCAGGTCCAGCAGCTCGGCGAGGTTGTGGACGAAGGAGCGGATGGTGGGGAACTCCAGGAAGGCCGTGGTCGGGACCTCGAACTCCAGCTCCTCGCCGAGCTTGGCCCCGACCTCGATGAGCACCAGCGAGTCCAGGCCCAGGTCGAACAGGCGGGCGTCCAGGCCGACCTGGTCCCGGCCGCCGAGCACCTTCCCGACCTCCTCGACCAGGTAGTCCGTGATCAGCTCGACGCTGCGGCCCGGGTCGGCCGGGTCGAAGCGGTCGACCAGCCGCTCGGTGGCGGCGGCGACGTGCGCGGTGCCGGCGGGCTCGGCCCAATGCCGGCGCCGCTCGAAGGGGCGGACGGGCAGCGGGACGCGGCGCCGGCCGCCGTCGGCGTGGACGGCCGCGAAGTCGACGTCCGCACCGAGCAGCCACTGGTCCGCGACGAGCGTGAGCAGGTGGGCCGGGCCGGCCGGCTCCCCCTCCCCGGGGGCGAGCGGCAGCTGGTGCCGGCCGGTGCCCGCCAGCAGCCCGGCCAGGCCGCTCAGCTCCTCGGGGCCGGGGACCCAGCTCGCCGCCTGCAGCCCCTCCTCCTCGGTCAGCCAGCGGCCGGTGCGCGCGGAGAGGACCGGAAGCCGCGGCGGTGCGACCCGGGCCGGCGCGGTGCCGTCGGCCAGCGCGAGCGCGTCGGCCAGCGGCAGGGCCCCGGCCAGCACGGCCGCCACGACCAGGCCGGTGCCGCTCGCCGCGAGCCCCGCCGGGGTGACGCCCCAGGCCGCCAGGGTGGTGGCGAGCGCGTACTCGTGGAGGAAGGCGGCCCGCGTGCCGCCGGATCCGAGCAGCGCCCCGGCCTCGCCGGCCAGGCCGACGGCGGCGGCGCAGGCGTCGACGGCGTCGCGGTAGGCGGGCACCGACCGGAGGAGCTCGGCGCTGTCGGCGGCGTCGGGCACGGTGCCGGTCAGCACGAACACCGGGGTGCTCGGCTCGTCCCCGGCCACCCCGGGCCGCAGCCGCTCCTCGTCGCCGAGGGCGAGCGCCATCGCCGCCTCCCGGGTGCTGCGGGCGACCAGCGCGAAGCGGTGCGGGTAGGCCCGGCGGCCCAGGCTCAGGGTCTGGGCGACCGCGCCGAGGTCCAGCCCCGGCTGCTGCTTGAGGTGGCGGGCCAGCGCGGCGCCGGCCTGCCGCAGCGCGGTCTTGGTCCGGGCGGAGACGACCAGCAGCTCCGGGCCGTGCCCGGCCGGCTCCGCCGTTCTGGCCGGGGCCTCCTGGAGGATCACGTGGGCGTTGGTGCCGCCGATCCCGAAGGAGCTGACGCCGGCCCGGCGGGGGGCGTCGCCCTCCTCCCACGCGGTGGTCCCGGTGTTGACGAAGAACGGGCTCGACCCGAAGTCGATCTCCGGGTTGGGGGTGCGGAAGTGCAGGCTCGGCACCAGGGTGCGGTGCTCCAGCATCAGCACGGTCTTGATCAGCCCGGCCATGCCGGCGGCGGTGTCCAGGTGCCCGATGTTGGACTTCACCGAGCCGAGCGCGCAGTACCCGGTCCGGTCCGTGCCCTGCCGGAACGCCTCGGTGAGCGCGGCGACCTCGATCGGGTCGCCGAGCGGGGTGCCCGTGCCGTGCGCCTCCACGTAGCCGACGGTGTCCGGCTCGACGTCGGCGATCTCCTGCGCGTCGGCGATGACGGCGGCCTGCCCGGTGATGCTGGGCGCGGTGTAACCGGCCTTCCCGGAGCCGTCGTTGTTGACGGCCGAGCCCTTGATCACGGCGTGGATCCAGTCGCCGTCGGCCAGCGCCTCCTTGAGCCGCTTGAGGACGACCACGCCGGCGCCGCTGCCGATCACGGTGCCGCGCGCCTCGGCGTCGAAGGCCCGGCAGTGGCCGTCCGGCGAGAAGATCATGCCGTCCCGGTACTGGTAGCCCTGCTGCGGCGGGTTGAGGTGCACCGCCCCCACCAGGGCCACGTCGCACTCGCCGCCGAGCAGCGCCAGGCAGGCCGTGTTGACGGCGACCAGCGAGGTGGAGCAGGCCGTGTTGACGTTGATGCTGGGGCCGCGCAGGTCCAGCTTGTAGGAGAGCCGGGTGGCGAGGAAGTCCTTGTCGTTGGCGAGCATCAGCCGGTAGCGGTCGACGGTGGAGCCCGTCCGGTGGCGCTCGGCGAGGTTGTGCAGCAGGTAGTGGTTCATGCCCGCGCCGGCGTAGACGCCGATCTGGCCGTCGGCGCGGTCGGGGTCGTAGCCGGCCCGTTCCAGCGCCTCGAAGGCGCACTCCAGGAAGACCCGGTGCTGCGGGTCGAGGATCTCGGCCTCGTCGTGGGTGAACCGGAACAGCTCGGAGTCGAACAGGTCGACGCCCGGGATGCCCTGCCCGGCCTTCACGTAGTGCGGGTCGGCCAGGCTCGCGGCCGGGACGCCGGCCGCCAGCAGCTCCTCGTCGGTGTACCGGGCCAGGGTCTCGCGGCCCTCGCGCAGCACGTCCCAGAACTTCTCGGGGGAGTCGGCGCCCGGGAAGCGGCATGCCATCCCGATGATGGCCACGTCGGAGTCGGAAAAGGTCATGACGTACTCCCTGGTCGGGTCTCAGCTCAGGCGGATGCCGAGGTCGGCGGCGACGGTGCGCATGTCGAGGAAGCTGCGCGAGACGAAGGCCGCGGCGTCCCCGGTGGCCCCCATGCGCTGGAACAGGTCGACGAGCTCCCGCTCGTGGTCGGCCCGTTCGCCCTCCCCGGCCGCGATCGCCAGCACGACCTTCCCCAACCGCTCCTCCACCTCGCCGAGTTCGAGCGAGCGCGGGAACTTGATGCTGAACGTGCTGCGGTCGTACTCGGCGTTGCGCCGCACCGACCGCACGTGACTGGACGCATTGAGCTTGTAGAACATGCAGTCCCAGTTCTTGAACGAGTAGTAGTTCAGCAGCGGCAGCAGGGTGCAGTGGGTCTCCAGCGGCGACGACTGGTAGAGGCCCTTGGCGCGCAGCTCCTCGACGATGCGGTCCGGCTCGTAGTCGTGGCGCATCGCGATGAACGGGAAGACGATCTTCGGGAGGTTCTCCTCCTCCTCGAAGAGCAGCTCCTCCAGCTGTCCGCCGAACAGGGTGTCGGTGAGCCGCTCACCGAAGGTCTTGTAGAAGTCGCGCACGACCTCCCGGACGTTGGACTCCATGGTGAGGATCTGCTGCGGGTCCGCGCACAGCGCGATGTACGGGATCTTCTGGCGGTAGGCCATCAGGATCGCCCGCAGCACGAAGAACGTGCGGCAGGAGACGCACGGCAGCTTCTCGTCGAGGTACTTGCCCGGCTTCCTGGGCGCGGGGCGGTTGAACACCTCGCGCATCATCAGCTTGATGTTGTCATCATCGGAGTCCAGGACGAAGGTGGCCGGGATCTTCTCCCGGGCGAGCGCGATGTTCTGCGCCGCGTGCACGCTCTCGAAGGGGACGTCGAAGGTGAACGCCAGGACCCGCTTGCCGTACTCGTTGGCGAACTTGTCCAGCATGTACGTGCTGTCCTTGCCGCCGCTGTACATGAACAGGCAGTCGTACGCGCCGGAGGCCGGCGGCGCCTGCTGGAACTCGGCGAACACCTCGCTGGTGTAGCGGTAGTTGACCAGCAGGTCCTCGGCGAAGTCCATGTTGCACAGATTGCAGACCTGCTGGTCGTCGAGGACGACTCCAGGGTGGTCGGCCTTGAGCGAGCAGACCTGGCATGTGGACATGGGAACCCCCGTGGTGGCCGTCTGGGATCTGTCTGCGGTGCGGGTGTCCGCGGTGCGGGAGTCCGCGCTGCGGGTGGTGCCGGGACCGGTCAGGACCGCCGCCCCCTTCGGTTGCGCCGCTCCGCCAGCGCCGCCACGTCCCGGGAGCGCCGCTGCGGCGTCCCGGCCGGGGCGGGGGCGGACACGGGGGCGTCGGCGGGCCCGGCCAGGGCCGAGGCCATCGCGCGGACGGTCGGGTGCCGGAACATGCCGAGGCGGGTGACCGGCAGGCCGAGCCGCTCGCGCAGCAGCGCCGCGACCGACGTGAGGCGCAGCGAGTCCCCGCCCACGTCGAAGAAGTTGTCCTCGGCGCCGACCCGTTCCAGGCCCAGCACCTCGCACCAGACGCCGGCGATCCGCCGCTCCAGCTCGGTGCCGGCCGGCACGCCCGCCGGGCCGGCGAGGTCCGGTGCGGGCAGCGCCTTGCGGTCGATCTTGCCGTTCGGGGTGAGCGGGAGCTTCGGCAGCACCGTCACCGCGGCCGGGACCATGTAGGCGGGCAGCCGCTCCCGCAGCGCGGCCCGCAGTCCGGCGCGCTCCGGCAGCGGCCCGTCCCCGCCGGCCACGTAGGCGGCCAGGCGGCGCTCGCCGGGCCGGTCCTCGCGGACCAGCGCCACCGCGGCCGTCACACCGGGCAGCCGGCGGAGCGCGGACTCCACCTCGCCCAGTTCGATCCGGTAGCCGTTCAGCTTGATCTGGCCGTCGATCCGCTCCAGGTACTCCAGGCGGCCGTCCGGCAGGTGCCGCACCAGGTCGCCGGTGCGGTAGGCGCGGCCGGCGCCGGGCGCGGGGGCGGTGACGAAGCGCTCGGCGGTCAGCTCCGCGCGGCCCAGGTAGCCGTCGGCGACGCCGTCCCCGGAGAGGTACAGCTCCCCCGGGAGGCCCGGGGGGACGGGGAGGCCGCGCTCGTCGAGCACGTGGCAGCGGGTGTTGCCGATGGGCCGCCCGATCGTGACCGGCTCGCCGGCCCGTACCCGGTCGACGGTGGACCAGATGGTGGTCTCGGTGGGGCCGTACATGTTGTAGAGGGCGCCGACCCGGCCGGCGAGGCGGTCGGCCAGTTCGGCGGGCAGCGGCTCGCCGCCGCACAGCGCCCGGAGCTCCCGGTCCCCCTCCCACCCGGCGGCCAGCAGCATCTGCCAGGTGGTGGGCGTGGCCTGGAGCACCGTCGGGCGCGACCGCTCGATCCGCTGCCGCAGGGCGAAGCCGTCGGCGGCCACCGCCTCCGGCAGGAGCTCCACGGTGCCGCCGCGGGTCAGCGGCAGGTAGAGCTCCAGCCCGGCGATGTCGAAGCAGACGGTGGTGAGCGCCAGCAGCGAGTCCCCGGACCCGAAGCCGGGGTACCGGGCCATCGTCCAGAGGAAGTTGACCAGCGCGCGGTGCCCGACCTGGACGCCCTTGGGCAGCCCGGTGGAACCCGAGGTGTAGATGACGTACGCGGGCGCGTCCGGGTCCGAGCGGTCGAGGGGGGCGGCCGGCGGCTCCCCGCCGGCCTCGGCCGGGGTGACCGGGACGACCGTCACCCGGACGTCCGCCAGGGTGCCGCCGAGGCGGGCGTCGGTGAGCACGAGGGCGGCACCGGAGTCCTCCAGCATGTGGCGGATCCGGCCGGGCGGGTAGATCGGGTCGATCGGCACGTACGCCGCGCCGCTCTTGAGCACGGCGAGGAGGGCGACCAGCAGCTCCGGGGAGCGCTCCAGGTAGACGCCGACGAAGGTGCCGGGGCCGGCGCCCAGGCCGACGAGGCGCCGGGCCAGCCGGTCGGCCGCCTGGTCCAGTTCGGCGTAGCCGAGCGTGCGGTCCTCGAAGCGGACGGCGGTGGCGGCGGGGGCGGCGCAGGCCAGGTCGGCGACGAGCCGGCTGACCGTGGTCTCCCTCGGGTACTCCTCGGCCGTGTCGTTCCACCGGTCCCGGAGCAGCCGCTGCTCCTCGGCGCCGAGCAGGGCCAGGGTGCCGAGCGGCCGGCCCGGTTCGGCCGCGGCGGCGGCGAGGAGCAGCCGCAGGCGGTCGGCGGTCCAGGCGGCCTGGCGGTCCGTGAACCCGGCGCCGGGCTCGAAGCCGACGGTGCCCTCCGCGTCGATGCGGACGGTCAGCGCGCGGGCCTGGCCCGCCCCGGCGCCGGTGCCGGCCGCGGTACTGGTACCGGCGTCGGTGTCGATACCGGTACCGGTGTCGGCGTCGGCGTCGGGGAGGACGACCGCGACCGGCAGCCCGGCACGGGCGGTGGCCAGGCCCGGGTGCCGCAGCAGGACGTCCCGCCGGTACGGCGAGCGGGTCCGGACGGCGGCGACCGCGGCGGCGACCGTCCCGGCGAGCTCCGGCAGCGTCCGGTCGAGCAGCCCCTCCGGCCCGCGCAGCGGCACCTCGGCGGCGAGCAGCCCCCGGGCCGGGCCGTCGGCCGGGGCGGTGGTTCCGGCGGTGGTCTGGGCGGTGGTCAGGGCGACGTCCCGCTCGCCGCCGCGGGTGAGCCGCGCCAGCAGGGCGAGCACGGCGGCCAGGGCCACCGCCGCGGGCTCGGCGCCGGTGGCCCGCAGGGCCCCGGGCAGCGCGACCGGGCCGGCCGCCGCCGTGGTCTCCGGGAGCCGGCCGATCCTCGGCGGGAGCAGCGGGTCCAGCGTTCCGAGGACGCCGAGCCAGTGCCGCTCCTGCCGGTGGGCCGCCCGGCCGGCCTGCTCCAGCTCCGCCACGGCGTCGTCCGCGGGGTGCGGGAAGCGGCCCCCGTGGTCGCTGGCCAGGAGGTCGGCGACGGCCGCCGGGTCGAGCCGTTCGCCGGCCGGGTCGGCCAGGTCGGTGAGGTCGGTGAGGCGGACGTCGCGGTCGGCGGTGGCCACGGTGAGGGCGTCCGGGCCGGCGCCGACGACCGTGCCGGGCGCCTCGGTGGAGGGCCGGTCGGACACCTCGGCGCCGCGGACCGCCAGCAGCCGGCCGCCGAGGGCCAGCAGGGGGGTCCCGAGGTCGTTGCGGCGGTGCCCGAACGCGGTCGCGCGCACCAGCGCGTCCAGCTCGGCGGCCGGCCGCCGCCAGTCGACCACCCCGCCGCGCGGCAGTCCGTCGTACTTCCCGTGGTAGGTCCGCAGGTCGAGGTCCTGCGGCGTCCGGGTGGCCGTGCCGGCGGCCAGCTCGTCGACGAGCTCCGCGAAGGACTCGACGGCCGCGTCGAAGCAGGCGACGTCGAGCTCGTGCACCGTGGCGGCCGGACCGACCGGGACGTCGCGCTGCTTGAGCACGTCACCGGTGTCGGCCTCGTCGGTCATCACGTGCCAGGTGACGCCGTGCTCCTTGTCGCCGTCCAGGATCGCCCAGCTGGTGGCGAAGAGGCCGGCGTGCCGGGGCAGCGGCCCGTCGTGGAAGTTGACCGGCAGCCGCGCGGGCAGGGCCAGCACCTCCGCCGGGAGCATCCGGAGGTTGGCGATGCTGAACAGGTAGTCGAACTCCAGGGGCGCCAGCCGGCCGGCGAGGTCCCCGCCGAACCGCACGGCCGGCAGCCCCTCGCCCTCCGCCCAGGAGATCAGCTCCTCGGCGGGCGACACCACGGCGGCCACCCGGTGTCCCCGGGCGAGGAGCAGCCTCGTGCACTCGACGAGGAGCGGTTCCTCGCCGATCACCACACAGCTGAACGGCTCGGCCGTCATCGTGCGCCTCCTTCGGACCCGCCACGCGGGGAGAGCAGCTCGGCCAGCAGCTCGTCGACGGCCTCGTCGGACAGGCCGGCGACCAGGCGCTCGGCCTCACCGGACACCGCGGTCGCGTCGGACCGGACCGGGACCGGATCCGGAACGTGGGCCGGAGCCTCGGCCGGGGCCGGGGCCACCGGCGCCGGCGGGCTTGCTGGATCGACAGGAACAGCAGCGGCAGCCGGGGCAGCCGGAACGACCAGGGCGGCCGGCCGGGCCGCGGTCCGGAAGTGCTCGGCGAGCTTCCGGATGGTGATCCGCTCGAACAGCAGGGTCGCCGGCTGGGGGCCGTACAACACCTCCAGCGCGCGGGTCAGTTCGAGCGTGACCAGCGAGTCCACCCCGTAGTTCTCGAAGGTCAGGTCGGGGTCCAGCTGGTCGGCGGTCATCTCCAGCACCCGGGCGAAGACCGCCGTCACCTGCTCCAGCGCGTCGGGCCCGGCAGCAGGCCCGGCCGGGACCGCGACCACCGCCGCGACCACCGCCGGGGCCGGGGCCTCCGCCGCTACCCCGACCGCCGTGCCCGCCGCGCCCGCCGTCCCGGTGCGGGCCGGGCGGATCACGGGCACGATGCCGTCGCTCACCGCCGCGATGACGCTCTGGAAGGCCGGCCCGGCCTCCGTCGTCGGCGACCCGACGCTGACGTCCCGGAAGCCGCAGGCCGCCAGCACGTCCTGCCACTGCCGCTCGCCCGCCAGCGGCGAGTGCGGCATCCGGTGGTCGGCGTCGTCGAACAGCCACCACCCGGCCGTCAGGCCGAAGACCAGCGCCAGCCGGCTCTGCGGCCGGGTGCCCTCGGTGAGCAGCAGGACACCGCCCCGCCGCAGCAGCGACTTCGCCCGGGTCAGCGTGTGGGCCAGCCGGCCGGTGGCGTGGAACACGTTCGTGCCGAGCACCACGTCGTGGACGCCGGGCGGCGTGCCCCGGCCGGGCTGCTCCGCCTCGATGTCGAGCGTCTCGAAGCGGACGAAGGGGTGGTCCGCGGCGAACCGCTGCCTGGCCCGGCGGACGAAGGCCGGGGACACGTCGGTGAACACGTACTCGACCGCGTCCGCGTAGGGGGCGAGGGCGGCCAGCACGGTCGCGGTCGTCCCGCCCGTGCCCGCGCCCACCTCCAGGACGCGCACCTTGGCGCCGGGCTCGGCGGACCGCCGGGCCTCGACCTGCCCGACGACGAGCCGGGCCACCTCGGCGTTGCAGTGGTCGGTCACCGGGTCGCCCCGGTAGACGGCCGCGACCCGCTCCGAGGAGCCCTGCGGGAAGAGGACGTCCATGGCGCCCGTCCGGCCGGTGAGCACCTCCGGGAGCACCGCCAGGCAGTCCCGCAGCAGCGCGGCGACCGGGACGATGCCGGGGTGGCGGTCCATCAGCGCCTCCAGCTCCCGCACCACGGCGGCCTCGTCCTCCGCCGGCCGGCCCGCCGGGCGAAGGCCGTCACCGTCCACCCGCAGGTGTCCGGTGGCGACGAGCAGGTCGAGCTGCGCCTGGAACAGCCGGGCGTGCTCGGCCGTGACGCCCACCCTGGCGGCCAGCTCCGCACGGTCGTGGCTCCCCGGGGCCTGCTCGAACACGCCGGCCCGGCGCAGCACGGCCGCCAGCAGGCGGTGGGCCAGTTCCTCCGCCTCCGCCACGGCGAGCTGGTACGCCATCAGTCCGCGGTCGCCGGCCGAGCTCCGGGCGACCTGCACCTCGGGCAGCCGGACCGGGTCGTGGCCGGCGCGCACGGTCGTCGTCCGGTCCGGGTCGACGCCCAGCCCGTCCAGGATGGGCCGGTCGGCGTCGAGGGCGAACACCTGGGGCACTCCGGAGCCCAGCGTCCGCTCGACGACGGCCATGCCCCGCTCGGCCGTCAGCGGCCGCAGCCCGGCCGCCTCGAAGCGGCGCAGCACCCGCGCGCGCTCCGCGTCCCCGCCGGCGTGCCAGTAGCCCAGGTTGAGCACCTGCACCGGGAAGGGCAGGGTCCGGGCGGCGTGCAGGGCGTAGGCGTCGGCGAAGGTGGAGCCCGCCGCGTAGCCGGCCTGTCCGTGGTTGCCCTCG
The DNA here is from genome assembly GCF_040643935.1 of Kitasatospora sp. NPDC047058. Taxonomy (NCBI): domain Bacteria; kingdom Bacillati; phylum Actinomycetota; class Actinomycetes; order Kitasatosporales; family Streptomycetaceae; genus Kitasatospora; species Kitasatospora sp. NPDC047058. The sequence goes on from NZ_JBEYVJ010000008.1 coordinate 54,381, forward strand.
AAGGAGACCCCGGAGCCGTAGAACAGCACGAAGTCGGGGGACTCCTCGCGGACCGCGCGCAGCACGCTCCAGGCCGAGTCGGCCTTGGACTCCAGCGCCGCTCGCAGCTCCGCCTCAGGCAGCTCCCGCATCACCCGGTTGACCAGCACCATCGCGGCGTTGATCACCCCGTGCAGGGCCCCGAACTCGCGCTTGGCCAGGCGGACGGCCCCGGCCAGCTCGTCCGGGTCGTTGGCGTCCAGCGCGAGGTAGCGCACCTCGGCCCCGGCCGCCTCCAGCTCGGCGACGGTCCGCCGCCGGGCCTCGTCGAGCGGCGAACGCCCGACCACGACCAGCTTCGCCCGGTACGTCCGCGCCAGGTGGCGGCAGGTGTCCCGGCCGACCGCGCCCAGCCCGCCGACGATCAGGTAGACCCCGCCCTCCCGGAACCGGGTGGCGGCCGCGGGCAGTTCGACCCGCTCCAGCACGCGCTCGCGCCGCACGCCGGCCCGGACGGAGACCGGGACCGGCCGGGCCGGGAACGGCTCGGCGACGACCGCCCCGGCGCTCGCCGCGGCCTCCGCCGACCTCACGTCGACCAGCGCGACCTTCAGGTTCGGCCACTCCTTGGCCGCCACCATGGCCAGGCCGGTGAGGCCGGCCGGCCACGGGGCGGAGGCGTCGTCGGCGCCGAGCGGGTGGCCGTCCGTCGTGACGACCTTCAGCCGCAGCTCCCGGTCGAGCAGCCCGTGCCGGTCCAGGGCCCGCACCAGGCGGTGGAGCGAGACCACGCCGCGGTCCATGACGGCGCGCACGGCGGCCCGGTCGGCGGGGTCGTGCTCCGGCCCGGCGTCCAGGAAGTAGACCAGGTCGGGGCCGCCGGACCGGGTCAGCGCCCGGTCGAGCTCGGCGTCGGTGAGGCCGCCGGCCCCGACGGACAGCCGCCACACCTCCGCGTCCCCGTGCGCGCGGGCGATCGCCGCGGCGGGGGCGGCGTCCGTCGCCGGCCCGACCAGCAGCACCCGGCGGGCGGGCCCGGCGGTGCCCTCGGCGGACCGCGCGGTCCACACCGGCCGGTGGACGAGCACGGTCGGCGGCTTCGCCTCCCGGTACGTCAGCCCGGTGAACCGGACCCGCACCGCGCCCGCCGCGTCGAGCACCAGGACGTCGCAGCGGTCGGTGCCGGTCTCCCGGACGTACGACCAGCCGGCCGCCGGGACGGGGCCGAAGACCTCGACCCGGTCCGCCGCGAAGGGCAGCAGCGGCCGGCGCCGCCCGCCCCGGCGCCGGGCCAGCAGCGCCGCGACGGTGTGCAGGGCCGCGTCCAGGACGCCCGGGTGCAGCGCGTACGCGGCGTCGGCCTCGGCGGTGGTGTCGGTGGTGGTGGTGGTGTCGATGTCGGAGTCGGTGCCGGCGGTGGTGGCGCCGAGCCGGCCGAGCACCTCGTCCTCGCCGGTCCACACCTGGCGGACCCTGCGGAAGAACGGCCCGTAGTCGAGCCCCTGGTCCGCGACCAGCCGGTAGAAGGCGTCCTGGCCGGGGCCCTGCTCCAGCCGGGCCGTCAGCTCCGCCGGGTCGACCGCCGGGGGCGCCGCGGGGGCGTCCGTCAGCCGGCCGTACGAGCGGACCGCGTCGTCGGGCCCGCGCACCTCGTAGCGGTCGCCGTCGAAGACGACCGACACCCTGGCGCCGTCGCCCTCCACGGCCAGCGGGGAGACCCAGCGGACGTCCGCGAACGCCCGGCCGGTGAGCCCGCCGCAGGCCCGCGCGACCAGGTCGAGGTGGCCGACGCCCGGCAGGATCGGCCGCCCGTCGACGACGTGGTCGCGCAGCTCCGGCGCACCGGCCGGCAGCGTCCGCCCGTACGGGCCGGCGGGCAGGGCCGGGGCCGCCGGGAGGGGGGCCGGGACGGGGGCCGGGACCGTTGCCGAGACCTCCGGGCCTGCGTCCAGCCAGTGCCGCACCCGCGCGAACGGGTACGTCGGCAGCGGCACCCGCCGGCGCGCGGCCGGGCGGAGCCGGTGCAGCAGGTCCCAGTCGAGCGTGATGCCGGAGACCCACATCCGCCCGAGCAGGTCGTCGTCGCCCGCCCTGATCTGGGCGGCCAGGAACTCCTCGCCCCCGACGCCGTCGGCGAACAGGCCCGCGAGCGGCGGGTGCTGCTCGACCCGGCCGCGGTGCAGCCACTGGCCCCCGTCGCCGCGCCCGACCGCGGTGAGCCTGGCGGCGGCGTCGGCGAGGTCGGCGGCGACGAACGCCAGCCGCTCGGCGAGCGGCTCCCGGCCGACCCGCAGGGTGTGGGCCACGTCGGCCAGCCGCAGCGCCGGCGCGCCCTCCCCCGGGCCGGTCAGCGCGCGGCCGAGCCGCGCCGCGTAGGCGCGGAGCCGGTCCTCGTCGCGGGCGGACAGGGTGATCAGCTCAGGCCCCCCGGGCCCGGCCGGGGCCGGCTCCGGCGGCAGGTACTCCTCGACGATGACGTGCGCGTTGGTCCCGCCGGCGCCGAAGGAGCTGACGGCGGCCCGGCGCGGCAGCGGGCGCCCGTCGGCGTCCTGCGGGCGCGCCCACGGGGCGGTCTCGCGCTGCACGGTGAACGGCGAGCGGCCGAAGTCGATGGCCGGGTTGAGCTCCTCGGCGTGCAGGGTGGGCAGCAGCGTGCCGTGCCGCAGCTGGAGCACCGCCTTGGTGAGGCCGGCGATGCCGGCGGCGCCCTCCAGGTGGCCGATGCCGGACTTCACCGAGCCGAGCGCGCAGAACCCGGTGTCGGAGGTGTGCCGGGCGAAGGCCTTCGCCAGTGCGGTGTGCTCGATCGGGTCGCCGAGCGCGGTGCCGGTGCCGTGCGCCTCGACGCAGCCGATGGTGCGGGCGTCCACCCCGGCGGCGGCCAGCGCCTGTTCCACCAGGGCCTGCTGGGCGCGCGGGTTGGGCACGGTGTAGCCGCTGGTGCGGCCGCCGTGGTTGACGGCCGTCGAACGGATCACCGCGTGGACGGTGTCGCCGTCCCGGACGGCCTCCGAGAGGCGCTTGAGCAGCACCGCGCCGACCCCCTCGCCGGGCACGTAGCCGCTGCCGCCCGCGCCGAACGCCCGGCACCGGCCGTCGGTGGAGAGCATCGACTTGCTGCTGAGGTGCACGTACTTATCCGGGTGGACGGCCACGTTGACGCCGCCCGCGAGGGCGTAGGAGCACTCGCCGCGCCGGATGCTCTCGCAGGCCTGGTGCAGCGCCACCAGGGAGGCCGAGCACGCGGTGTCCACCACGACGCTCGGGCCGCGGAAGTCCCCGAAGTAGGAGACCTGGTTGGCGATCGAGGACCGGTTGGCGAGCACGACCTGGTGGTTGCCCCGGGCGGACGCGGTGGCCGCGAGGACGGCGTAGTCGTCCCACATGACGCCGACGAACACGCCGACGTCGTGGCCCTCGCCGCCGAACCGCGGCGCGGGGATGCGCGACGGCGGGTACCCGGCGTCCTCCAGCGCCGACCAGGCCGTCTCCAGGAACAGCCGTTCCTGCGGGTCCATCGAGCGGGCCTGCTTCGGCGAGATCTGGAAGAACAGCGAGTCGAAGGAGTCCACGTCGGCCAGGAACCCGCCCCAGCGGCCGTAGCTCCGCCCGGGTGCGTTCGGGTCCGGGTCGTACAGGGCCTCGGCGTCCCAGCGGTCGGCGGGGACCTCGGTCACGCAGTCGCGGCCGGCCGTGAGGTTGCGCCAGAACTCGTCCAGGTCCCGTGCCCCGGGGTAGCGGCCGCTGATGCCGATGACGGCGACGGGCTCGTCCTCCGCCGGTTCCCGGCGCTCCGGGCGGGCCCGCACCGCCGCGGCCTGCGTCTCACGCGTGGCCGCCGTGTCCTGCGCTGCGAGGAGCGGGCTCCCGACGGCCGCCGGGAAGAGCCGGGCCACCGCGTCGGCGTGTTCCGCGAGCAGGTGGTCGGTCAGCTCGTCGACCGTCCGGTACTCGAAGAACACGCTTCCGTTGAGCCCCGGGAACTCCTTGACCAGCAGGGCGGTGGCGTCCATCACCAGGACCGAGTCCATGCCGTAGTCCTGCAGCACGACCCGGCTGTCGAGCCTGCCGACGGGCAGCTTGAGCACGCCGGCCACCACGCCGCGCACGTGCTCCAGCAACCGGGCCCGGTGGCCGGGCGCGGCCTGTCCCTGGGCCTCGGCCTGCGCCGGGGCGTCGGCCGGGGCCGGTGCCGGGGTCAGGGCCTGTGCCCGTGAGGGGCCCTGACCAGCCGGCGTGGCCGCGAGCGGCGTGCCCGCGAGCGCCGCGTCCATGGCCGCCGGGTCG
>NZ_JBEYVJ010000009.1:0-58416 GCF_040643935.1 Kitasatospora sp. NPDC047058
GCGAGCAGCCCGGCGTCCAGGCCGCCGGACGCGCCGGCGGTCTGCCAGACGGTCCGCCGCAGCTGCCCGCCGGCGTCGTCGGTGACGGTGACCTCGACGGGGGCGCCTTCCGGGCGGAGGCCGGGGGCATCGTCCGCGCGCGGCCCGGTGGCGGACCGGGTGAGGGTGCGGACGCCGTCCGGGGTCTCCACCACGACCTCGCCGAGGCCGGGCAGGGTGAGCAGCAGCGCGTCGTCGATGCCGGCCAGCAGGCGGCGGGTGAGGTCCTCGGCGGCGGCGTCGCGCAGCGGCAGGACGACCACCGTGTCGTAGCCCTCGGGCGCCGGGCCCTCGGCGGCGAACGGCAGCCGCAGCAGCGGCACGTGGCCGTCCCGGCGGCGCAGTTCCTCGGCCAGCGCGGGCTGTGCCTCGGTCAGCGCGCGGGCCTCGCCGAGCGACCAGCGCACGCCGCCGGCGGCGCCCAGCACGGCGGGCTCGTCGGTGACGGCGAGGACGGCGGCGAAGCCGACGCCGAACCGGCCGACGGTGGGCTGCTCGTCCGACCGCTTCGAGGAGGCGCGCAGGGTGGAGAGCGACTCGACGGCGGCGGCGTCCAGCGGCGCGCCGGTGTTGGCGGCGGCCAGCACGCCGTCCGCCAGGGTGAGCCGCAGCCGGCCGGGCCCGCCGCCGGCCCGGGCCGCCGCGTCGGCCGCGTTCTGCGCCAACTCGACGACCAGCCGGTCGCGGTAGCCGCCGAGGGCGAGCTCCTCCTCGGCGTTGGCGTCCTCCCGGAACCGGGCCGGGGAGGCGGCCCAGGCGGCCAGCACCCGGCGGCGCAGTCCCGCGCTGCCGAAGGGGTCCGCGAGGTGCTCGTCCGTGCCGCTGCCGATGATCCGAGGTTCCACTGGACCTGCCGCCTTCCGCCGCCCTGTACTTCGTACGGGGGGCATTCTCCCCCGCCCGGGCACCCCCGGCGGACCGGGGCCTGCCGTTGCCTAGGCTGAAGCACCTGTTCCGGCTGGTGAGGGGGATCGCCGTGGTGTCCGACGGTTCGTGGTACGTCCTGATCGAGCGCGACCGGCGGGACTACGGCGACGCCGTGTACTACCGCTGGCAGCTGACCGAGCCCCAGGAGGCCCCGCTGGGCCGGGAGCAGGCGGTCGCGCTGGCGGAGGAGGCGGCCCGGACGTACGTCCCGCGCGAGGGCGCGGAGCCGGCCGGGGCGCCGGCCCGGCGGGTCTTCCGGCTGCCCGACGGCGGCTTCCTGGTCGAGCTCCGCCGCTCCGGCTGGGTCCGGCACTTCCGGGTCACGGTCGGCGAGCTGGTGCACACCGAGGAGGGGGCACCCGCGCCCCGGCCTGCGGCCTCCGCTCCGGCGGAGGCGCCCACGGACGCCGTCCCGCCGAAACGCGGTCGGTTCGGCCGCCGCTGAGCCCGGAGCGCCGACGGTTGAACCGGGAACAGCCGCCGCTGAGCCGGGAACGCCCGCGGTTGAACCGGGAACAGCCGCCGCTGAGCCGGGAACGCCCGCAGGCCCCAGACATGCCGGTGGCCCGCCCCACCGGTGCGGTGGGACGGGCCACGGGCGGTCCGCTCAGGAGTGGCCGAGTTCCTCGGCCGGGGCGTCCGGCTCGACCGAGCCGGAGGTGCGGTCCGCGTGGAGCTGCAGCGGCTCGACCACCAGCTCGTCGAGGATCAGCTCGGACGGCGCCGGCGGGGCCGGGATGACGGCCGCCTCGGAATGGCCGCCGCAGCCGTACGCGAAGGAGACGATCTGGCCGTCGGCCGGGCCGAACTCGTTGCCGCAGACGCCGAACGCCTGGCCGAGCGAACCGCCGATCGGGATCAGGAAGCCGCAGCTCGCGCACGCGGCGGGGGCCGACTGTGCCATCGGGGTCTGCGGGCCGTGCGCCTTCTCCCAGCGGTCGGCGGCGAGGTGCAGGCCGAGCCGGGAGAGCACCCGGCTGCGTCCCATGCCGAGTTCGTCGGCGACGGCGCTGATCTGGGCGCGGGCCGGGGCGGGCTGGATGTGCGGGTCGGTGACCACGACGTCCTCCTCGGCGGCCATCGCCACCGCGGAGTTCGGCGCCGGCTCGTCCTCGCCGGTCCAGCCCGGCTCCAGACGCAGGTCGTCGGCGTCGGTGGGCAGCAGGTCGCCGGGGCCCATGTCGCCGGGGCGCAGCCGCTCGCTCCACGGCACCCACTGCGGGGCGAGGACGGCGTCCTGGCCGGGCAGCAGCACGACCTCGTCCAGGGTGACGTTCTTGGCGCGCGGGGCGCGGGCGACGGTGACGGCCCAGTGCCAGCCCCGGTACGCGGCGTCCAGGCACTCGAAGGTGTGGGTGACGACGCGGTCGGCGTCCGCCTGGACGCCGAGGTGCGCACCGACGGTGTCTGCTCCGACGGCCTCGTCCGCTGCCTGCCGGGCGAGTTCGACGGCCTCGGCACAGAGCCGATCGGGGGTACGGCTTCGCATCGCAGCACTCACGGCGTCGATTCTCTCCCAGTTCTTCTGTTGCCCACGGCGTGTTGCCTGTCCGCTCGCGGCGCGGTTTCCCTCGTCCATTCTGCGCGACCACGGGCCGCCTCGGATACCGGCCGCGCCGCTCGTCCGGTCCGGCCGGCGCCCGGCCGGCCGTCAGGCGGACCCTGGGCAGGCTACCCGCCGGTCGGCCACCCGGCACAGTCCGGGGCGGCGCCCGGCACCCCCGGACACCCCGTCCGGGGCCTCCGGACGCCCCGCCCGGCACGGCCCGACACCGTCTCCGGCATGGGCGGACACGGTCTCCGGCGCCGTCGGACACCGCGTCCGGCACCGCGACGGCCGCGCCGACCGGAGCGGAATCCCGCGTCGTCGTCACGATTCTGGGGCAGGATGGGCTTGTGGCGGACGAAAAACCGTCGCAGCACGCACTGCGCGCCTCGCAGGCCGACGGCAGCCCCGACGAGGCGAACGCCGTGCCGCGACAGCAGCCTCCGGTCCACGCTGCGGGTGAACCGCAGCCGGTGGGCGCCTCCACGACGCCCCCCGACCTCACCAAGGACGCCGGGCCCGCGGACCCCCCGGCGGACCTCACGGAGGACATCACGGCGGACCCCGCGGCAGACCCCGCGGCGGACCCCCCGGCGGACGTCACGGAGGAGGAGCTCGCCGACGAGGAGCCCGCCGAGGAGCCCCGGCGGCACTTCCTGGTCCGCACCGCCTCCGCCGCCGGCTCCCGCACCGGAAAGGTCGTGCACGGCACCGGCCGCCGGATCCGCAAGGCCACCTCCGCCGAGGGCGCCGGCGAGTCGGGCCTCGCCAAACTGATCGAGCTGCACGCGCTGAACTCCTTCGGCGACATGCTGATCACCGTCGCGCTGGCGTCGACCATCTTCTTCTCCGTCCCCACCGGCGAGGCCCGCGGCCGGGTGGGGCTCTACCTGCTGATCACCATGGCGCCGTTCGCGGTGCTCGCGCCGGTGATCGGCCCGCTGCTGGACCGGCTGCCGCACGGCCGCCGGGCCGCGATGGCGATGTCGATGCTGGTCCGCGCGGTGCTGGCGTGGACGATGGCCGGCACGGTGGTCGGCGGCGGGCTGGCGCTCTACCCGGAGGCGCTGGGCGTCCTGGTGGCGTCCAAGGCGTACGGGGTGGTGCGCAGCGTCGTGGTGCCCCGGCTGCTGCCCAGCCGGCTCTCACTCGTGAAGGCGAACTCCCGGGTCACCCTGGCCGGCCTGCTGGCCACCATGGTGGCCGCCGGGGTCGGCGGACTGCTGCACCTGATCGGGCCGGGCTGGCCGCTGCGCGGCGCCTTCCTGGTCTTCGTGATCGGCACCCTGATGGCCTTCCACCTGCCGCACAAGGTGGACTCGGCCAAGGGCGAGCAGCGCGCCGTGCTGCACGCGGAGGTGCACGGCGCGACCGCCGCCGGCGCGCCCCCCGCCGGGGACGCCGCCGCCCCGAAGCCGCCCAAGGCCTCGCTGCGCACCGTCGGCCCCTCGGTGATCCTGGCGCTGCGGGCGATGTCCGCGCTGCGCTGGCTGGTCGGCTTCCTGGTGATGTTCCTGGCGTTCCTGCTGCGCGAGGAGCCGATCGGCGGGCTGAAGCCCACCGTGGCGCTCGGCCTGGTGGCGCTGGCCGCCGGCACCGGCAACGCGCTGGGCTCGGTGCTCGGCTCCTGGCTGCGCACCCGCGGCCCGGAGCGGACGGTCACCGCGATGCTGCTGCTGGCCACCTGTGCGACGGCCGCCGCCGCGTTCTGGTACGGCGTGGTCACGGTGATCGTGGTCGCCGCGGCGGCCGGGGTGGCGGCCTCGCTGGGCAAGCTGGCGCTGGACGCGCTGATCCAGCGGGACGTCCCGGAGGCGGTGCGGACCTCCGCCTTCGCCCGGTCGGAGACGCTGCTCCAGCTGTCCTGGGTGGCGGGCGGCGCGGTCGGCATCGTGCTGCCGCTGAACGGCGTCCTCGGTCTCTCGCTGGCGGCCGCGGTGGTCGGCCTGGTGCTGCTCTGGACGATCCGTTCGCTGTTCCGGGTGGGGCTGCGCCGCCGCCCGGCCGCGGCCCGCGTCGCCTAGCCCGCCCCGGCGGACACCCGTCGTCCGCGGACCACAACACGCGGTTGCCCACCCCCGCGTAGCGTGATCGGCAAAGCCCGGTAGCCTCTGACGCATGAGCCTCAGCACCCGTGTCATCGCCGCCCTCGGCGCCGTCGTCGTGATCGGCGCCGGCACGGTCGGCGGGTCCATCGCCTACGCCTCCGGCCAGGATGCGCCGAGCGACCACCGCGTGACCCTCACCGTCGGCAACTCCTCCATGGAGGAGAGCCCGTTCTGCTTCAACGACGGCAAGCCGCTCACCGACGAGCAGCAGGAGCAGTGCCAGGACAAGGCGAGCAAGGCCCTGGACGAGGGCAAGCTCCCGAAGTCCGACGTGTCGCCCAGCGACCGGATCGGCGTCGGCGTGACCCCCGTCGTGGCGGACCGCGGCTGGTGGGCCAACACCAACGGCGGCGGCCAGGCCTCCGGCGGCCGGTTCACCCTGGCCACCGCGGCCAAGGACGTCACCTGGTCCGGCGCGGTGCCGGCCACCAAGGCGATCAACGCCTCCGGCAAGACCCTGGTCACCGTGGTCGAGTCGGACCCGAAGCAGCCCGACGGCATCTACGGCGTCTGGTACTTCGAGCTGAACACCCAGGGTTCCTGACGGCCCAGCGGTGACCGAGCGCCTCTCCGACGAGCAGTCGGCCCCCGGGCGGGGCCGGCTGCTCGTCGTCGTCGCGGTGGCCGCCGAGGCGGAGGCGGTGCTGCGCGGCCTCGCCGGGCCGGCGCCCGGTGCCGTCGGCCGCCTGCCGCTGCCCGGCGGTGAGCTGCACCGCGTCACGCACCCCTCGGGCGTCACCGCGGACGTGCTGGCGGGCGGGGTCGGACCGGCCGCCGCCGCGGCCGCCACCGCCACCGCGCTCGCCGCCCACCGGTACGACCTGGTGGTCTCGGCCGGCATCGGCGGCGGCTTCGCCCCGCAGGCGCCGGTCGGCGCGACCGTCCTCGCCGGGGCGATCGTGGCCGCCGACCTCGGTGCGCAGACCCCGGACGGGTTCGCCGACGTCACCGAGCTGGGCTTCGGGACCGTCCGGCACACCCCCGCCCCGGCCGCCGTGGCGCTCGCCGCGGACGCCCTGGGCGCCGTCACCGGCACCGTGCTCACCGTCTCCACGGTGACCGGCGGCGCCGAGCGCGCCGCCGCCCTGACCGCCCGCCACCCGGACGCGGTGGCCGAGGCGATGGAGGGCTTCGGCGTGGCCGAGGCCGCCGCCCGGTACGGCGTGCCGGCCTTCGAACTGCGCACCGTGTCGAACCCGGTGGGCCCGCGTGACCGGGCCGCCTGGCGGATCGGCGAGGCGCTCGCCGCGCTGGAGCGGGCCTTCGCCGCGCTGCCCTGTCCGGAGTTCCTGAAGGAGGCCCGCCGTGGCTGAAACGCTCACCATCGCGCACTCGCCGTGCCCGAACGACACCTTCGTCTTCCACGCCTGGACGCACGGCCTGGTGCCCGGCGCGGACGCCCCCGAGGTCACCTTCGCGGACATCGACGTCACCAACGGCCTGGCCGAGCGCGGCGGGCCGGACGTCCTGAAGGTCAGCTACGCCGCCCTGCCGTGGGTCCTGGACGAGTACGCCCTGCTGCCCTGCGGCGGCGCGCTCGGGCGCGGCTGCGGCCCGCTGGTGCTGACCCGCCCGGACACCGGGGGCGACCTGACCGGCCGGACCGTCGCCGTCCCCTCCGAGCGGTCGACCGCCTACCTGCTGTTCCGGCTCTGGGCGGCCAAGGCGGTGCCCGGCGGGTTCGGCGAGATCGTCGTCCTGCCGTTCCACGAGATCATGCCCGCCGTGCGGGACGGCCGGGTGGACGCCGGCCTGGTGATCCACGAGGCCCGCTTCACCTACCAGCAGTACGGCCTGCACCGCCTCGCCGACATGGGCGAGGCCTGGGAGCAGGAGACCGGCCTGCCGATCCCGCTCGGCGCGATCATCGCCAAGCGCTCGCTGGGCGCGGAGCGGCTGCAGGCGATCACCGAGGCGATCCGCGCCTCCGTCCGGCAGGCCTGGGCCGACCCGTCGGCCGGCCGCGCCTACGTGCTGGCGCACGCCCAGGAGATGGACCCGGGCGTCGCCGACCAGCACATCGGCCTCTACGTCAACGAGTTCACCGCGGACCTCGGCGAGGAGGGCTACGGCGCCGTCCGTGCGCTGCTCACCCGGGCCGCCGACGAGGGGCTGGTGCCCCCGCTCGGCCCGGGTGCGCTGGACGTCTGAGAGCGGACCGCCCGCTCACCCGCCGGACCGGGCGGTCACACGTCGAACTGGTCCGCCACCGCACGCAGCAGCCCGGCCAGCTTCTGACCGGCCGGCTTGGCCGGGTAGCGGCCGTGCTGGAGGCCGGGCAGCACCGCGTCCATCATCGTGATGAGGTCCTGGACGAGCGCCGCCATGTCGTCCGGGCTCTTCCGCTGGGCGGCCGCCACCGACGGCAGCGCGTCCAGCAGCTGCACGGCCATCGCCTGGTCACCCCGGTGACCCGCGACCACGCCGAATTCGACCCGCTGGCCCGGCTTCAGCGCGGTGACACCGGTGGGCAGCGCCTTGGTGTGGACGAAGACGTCGCCGCCGTCGTCGCGCGACAGGAAGCCGAAGCCCTTCGTCTCGTTGAACCACTTGACCTGGCCGGTGGGCATCTCGAACAGTCCTCGATGTGGGTGTGAGGGATCCCGGCCCTGGCCGGGGATCACTGGGTGGTGGAAGGGCGGGCCGACCTCCGCACGGCGCCCGTGCGGGCACTCATGGTCAGCACGCTGTAGGGAGCAGACTAACGTTCCGTCACTGCCTCATCCGCGTTCCGCGATGGATCCGTACGGGGCTCTCGCGGCCACGGGCGACCCGGGACTGGCATGGCCGGGGCGCAACTCGGCGCTTTCCACTGGCTCACACCCCCGGTCCGAGGAGACGGGGCGCACCTGTCGCACCCCTTGGCACAGCCTGCATACCCCCGCCCAGCAGGGATCGAAACTCCCAGCTCCCGGGAAACTGCGCAACGTGACCGGTCCGCCCGCCGCCGGTCCGGCGCCGCCGTGCCCCGGGCGCTCTGCCAGACTGGGACGGCAGACCGACCGAACAGGCCCGCCGGGCCGCCCCGGCCCGTGGAGGAGCAAGCCCAGTGAGCAGCCAGAGCGCCGACCGCGGCGACAGCTACGTCAAGGCCGGGGCGGTCGTCTTCGGGCTCGGCGCGCTCGCCACCCTCGCCACCTTCGTCCCGCTGTTCCTGCACCTGACGCCGCTGCCGACGGCCGCGTACTGGCTCAGCATGCTGATGCCGCTGGGCTTCCTGCTCGCGATGACCGGCCTGCTGCTCTCCGCCCGCGCCCAGCGCCGCCGGGTCCGCTCCTGACCGTCCCGGACAGACCCTAAGCCGTCGCCGCGAGGTGTCCGGCCAGCCAGGCCGGGAAGCCGGTGAGGTCGGCCAGCACCACGTCCGCGCCCGCCGCCAGCAGCTCGTCCGCGCCGTACGGCCCGGTGGCCACGCCCACCGCGACGGCGCCCGCGTGCCGGGCGCCCACGATGTCGCCGAGGTGGTCACCCACGTAGACGCTCGCACCCTGCTCGCGCAGCGCCTCGCCCTTGGTCTCCGCCCAGAGGTCGCCGGCCAGCGCGTCGGCGTGCAGCCCGGCGTGCTCCAGGTGCAGCCGGGCGTTCGGCTCGTACTTCCCGGTGATCACCGCGACCCGGCCGCCGTGCGCGCGGACCGCCGCGACCGCGGCGTGCGCGCCGGGCAGCGGCACGGTGGGGGCGAAGGCGTGCTCCCGGTAAAGCTCGCGGTAGCGCGTGGCCACGGCCGGCACCCGCTCGGCCGGGAACCAGTTGGCCAGCTCGTCCAGCAACGGCGGGCCGAGCCGGGTGACCACCAGGTCGGCGTCGATGTGCGTGCCGGTCTCGGCGGAGAGCGCCACGTAGGTGGCCCGGATCCCGGGCCGGGTGTCCAGCAGGGTCATGTCGAGGTCGAAGCCGACGGTGAGCGGGGCTACCGGGGTGGAAGGCATGCCGTCAGGCTATTCCAACGGGGGTGCACGGGGACGGGGGGTCCGGGGACGGGGCGCACGGGGGACGGGGCTGCACGGCGGACGGGGCTGCACGGCGGACGGCGGGTAGAGACGGGGAAAGGGACGGGGGTGTGCGCAGGACGGGGTGCGCCGGCGATCGCCCCGGCCCCCCACGGAACCCAGGTGTGCCCCGGCCGACTGCGAGAGAGGGCCATGACCGAGACCACCGCGCCGCCCGCGAGGCCCGCCACCGCACCCGGCAGACGGCGGCTGCTGCGCCGTCGCGTCCTGTGGCTCGCCGCCGCCCTCGTCCTCCTGGCCGCCGCGGTGCTGCTGAGCCTCGCGGTCGGCAGCCGGACCGTCCCGCCGGGCGACACCCTGGGCGCGCTGCTGCACGGCGGGGACAGCACCAACGCCGTGGTCGTCCGCGAGCTGCGGGTGCCCCGGACGGTGGTCGGCCTGGCGGTCGGCGCCTCGCTCGGCCTGGCGGGCGCCGTGATGCAGGGCATCACCCGCAACCCGATCGCCGACCCGGGCATCCTCGGCGTCAGCCAGGGCGCGGCGGCCGGCGTGGTGCTGGCGATCTCCGTCTTCGGCGTCTCCACCCTCACCGGCTACGTCTGGTTCGGCTTCGCCGGAGCCGTGCTCGCCGCGGTGCTGGTGTACGGGCTGGCCGGGCGCGGCCGGGGCGGGGCCACCCCGGTCAAGCTGGCACTGGCCGGTTCGGCGCTGTCCGCGTTCATCGCCTCGCTCAACACCCTGGTGCTCACCACGGACGCCGCCGCGATGGACCGGTTCCGGTTCTGGCAGGTCGGCTCGCTCTCCGGCCGCACCGCCGGCGTCGCCTGGCAGCTGGTGCCGTTCCTGCTGGCCGGCACGGTGCTGGTGTTCGCGGTGGCGCGCGGGCTGGACGCGCTGGCGCTGGGCGACGACACCGCCAGGGGGCTCGGCGCGAGGACCGGCGCGGTCCGGGTGGTCGGCGCGCTCGGCGCCACCGTGCTGACCGGCTCGGCCGTCGCCGCGGCCGGCCCGGTCGCCTTCGTCGGCCTCGCCGTCCCGCACGCCGCCCGCGCGGTGGCCGGTGCGGACCACCGCTGGGTGCTCGCCCTCTCCGCCGTACTCGGGCCGGCCCTGCTGCTGCTCGCCGACGCGCTCGGCCGGGTGCTCTTCCCGCCGTCCGAGGTGCCCGCCGGGGTGATGACCGCGCTGGTCGGGGTGCCGGTGCTGGTCGCGCTGGTCCGGCGCCGGAAGGTGGTCGCGGCGTGACGGCCGTCGCCCTGCTGGGCTACACCGTGCTGCGGGCCGGGCGCGCCTCCTTCCTGCTGCACCGGCGCTCGGCGGGCGCCGCGCTCGGCCTGCTGGTGCTGCTCGCCGCCGCCGTGGTCGCCTCGCTCTGCCTGGGCGAGTCCACCGTCTCCCCCGCCGAGGTGGTGAAGGTGGTGCTCGGCCGGCCGAGCCCGGACGAGCTGGTGGTCGGCGCGTTCCGGCTGCCCCGGGTGGTGGTCGGCCTGCTGGCCGGCGCCGCGCTCGGCCTGGCCGGCGCGCTGGTCCAGACCGTCGCCCGCAACCCGCTGGCCAGCCCCGACGTGGTCGGCGTCTCGTGGGGCGCCACCGCCACCGTGGTCGGCCTGACGGCGTACGGCGCGGTCGGCTCCGCCGGGCAGGTGCCGTACGCGGCGGTGGCGGGCGGCCTGGTGGCCGGCCTGCTGGTGTACCTGCTGGCCTGGCGGCGCGGCCTGCACGCCCAGCGCTTCGTCCTGGTCGGCATCGGGATCTCCGTCGCCCTCTCCTCGCTCACCTCGGTCTTCCTCACCAAGGGCGACGGCTTCCAGGCGCAGGCGGCGAAGGTCTGGATGACCGGCAGCCTCAACGGCTCCGGCTACGACCAGGCCGGCCCGCTCGCCGGGGTGCTGCTCGCCGCCGTCCCGGTGGCGCTCTGGGCCGCGCGGGCGCAGCGCTCGATCTCCTTCGACGACGCCACCGCCGTCGGCCTCGGGCTGCGGCTGGGCCGGATCCGGCTCGGCATGGCGCTGCTCGGCGTCGTGCTCGCCTCCTGTGCGGCGGGCGCGGCCGGGCCGGTGGACTTCGTCGCGCTGACGGCCCCGCAGATCGCCGTGCGGCTGGCCCGCTCGGCGCAGATCCCGCTGTGCTGCTCGGCCCTGACCGGCGCGCTGGTCGTCGTCCTGGCCGACCTGCTCGCCC
Source organism: Kitasatospora sp. NPDC047058 (assembly GCF_040643935.1). NCBI lineage: Bacteria > Bacillati > Actinomycetota > Actinomycetes > Kitasatosporales > Streptomycetaceae > Kitasatospora > Kitasatospora sp. NPDC047058. The sequence continues at coordinate 10,752 of NZ_JBEYVJ010000009.1, forward strand.
GTCGGCTGCTCGCGCCCACCGAGCTGCCGGTCGGCGTGGTGACCGGCCTGATCGGTGCGCCGTACCTGATGTGGCTGCTGATCCGGTCCCGCCGGGGGCAGTCCCCCTCCTGATGGAAGCCGCCCGACGACCGCTGGAGAGTCCCGCATGACCGCCGAGCCCGCTGCCGCGCCCGCCGACCCCGGCCCCGCCACCGCTGCTGCCGCCACCGCCCCCGGCCACCGTCTGGAGGCCCGGGGCCTGACGCTCGCCTACGAGGCGCGGACGGTCGTCGAGGGGCTGGACCTCGTCGTGCCGGACGGGAGGGTGACGGTGATCGTCGGCCCGAACGCCTGCGGCAAGTCGACGCTGCTGCGCGCGCTCGGCCGGCTGCTGACGCCGGCCCGGGGCGCGGTGCTGCTGGACGGCGCCGAGCTGGCCCGCGTCCCGACCAGGCGGATCGCCCGGCGGATCGGGCTGCTGCCGCAGTCCCCGGCCGCGCCCGAGGGCATCTCGGTGGCCGACCTGGTCTCGCGCGGCCGGCAGCCGCACCAGCGCTGGTGGCAGCAGTGGTCGGCGGAGGACGAACGGGCGGTGGCGGAGGCACTGGAACGCACCTCCACCGCGGAGCTGGCCGAGCGCAGCGTGGACGAGCTCTCCGGCGGGCAGCGGCAGCGGGCGTGGATCGCGATGGCGCTCGCCCAGGGCACGGACATCCTGCTGCTGGACGAACCGACGACCTTCCTGGACATCGCGCACCAGGTGGAGGTGCTCGACCTGGTCCGGCGGCTCAACGTCGAACGCGGGCGGACGGTGGTCGCCGTGCTGCACGACCTCAACCAGGCCGCCCGGTACGCGGACCACCTGGTGGCGATGCGGGACGGCCGGATCGTCGCGCAGGGCGACCCGGCCGAGGTGGTGACGGCGGAGCTGGTGCGGGAGGTGTTCGGGCTGGACTCGATGGTGGTGCCCGACCCGGTGACCGGCACCCCGCTGGTCGTACCGGGCGCGCCGTGGACGGCCAAGGCGGACGTCCAGCGGGCAATTCGGACATAATCGACGCGCCCGGGGCCGGACCCGTTCCGGCCGCCGCTCCCGTCCGTGCCGCCGCCCGAGGACCGCCGATGCCCCCGACCACCCGCCGCACCCTGCTCGCGGGGCTCGGCGCCGCCGCCCTCGCCGGGTGCACCGTGCGGCACGCCACGCTGCCCGTCGACACGACCGCCGCCACCGTTCCGCCCAGCCCGCCGCCGGTGCCGCCCGTCACGGTGAACACCGCCGTGGGGCCGGTCCTGGTGCCGGGCGCGCCGATGCGCGTCGTCACCCTGAACACCGCCGCCTTCGACTCGGCGCTCACCCTCGGCATCACCCCGGTCGGCGCCGCCCTGGCCCCGCTGGACCCCGGGTTCCCCGACTACTGGCCGGCCTCCCGGCTGAGCGGGATCACCCGGGTCGGCTCCATCGGCACCCCGGACCTCGCCGCGGTCCGCGCCCTGCGACCGGACCTGATCCTCTCCGACCAGGCGCGCGACGGCGGCCGGTACGACCAGCTGCGCGAGATCGCGCCGACCGTGCTCACCCAGACCACCGGTGCCCCCTGGAAGGCGGACTTCCAGCTCCACGCCCAGGCCCTCGGCCGCCAGGACGCGGCGGCGGCGTTCGTCTCCTCGTACCAGCGGCACGTCTCGCAGGTGGTCCAGGCGCTGGCCGGCGCCAAGGCCTCGGGGAGGAGGATCAGCCTGGTCCGCTTCGTCGAGGGCGGGGGCATCCGGCTGTACGGGAGGCAGAACTTCCCGGGGACGGTCCTGGCCGACGTCCAACTGGGCCGCCCGGACCCGCAGAACGTCGACCAGCCCGACCTGGAGATCCCCGTGGACCAGATCGCCAGGGCCGACGGCGACGTGCTCTTCCACGCCACCTACGGCGATCCCGGCCGGGCCGGCACCACGGCGACCCTGGCCGGCCCCGGCTGGCAGTCGCTCGGCGCGGTCCGGGCCCACCGCGCCTTCGAGGTGGACGACCAGCTCTGGTTCCAGGGCACCGGCTACACCAGCGCCAACTACGTCCTGGCGGAGCTGCAGCGCCTCCTCGGCGCCTGAGCCCGCGCCAGCCCCCTCGGCAGGCGTCCGCGGCCCTGCAGCGCAGCGGCCCCCGCACTCCGGAGGGAGCGCGGGGGCCGCGGGCGTTCCGGCCGCGGACGGGTCAGGAGAGCAGGCCGTCGTAGTCCGGGAGCTTGAAGGTGCGCTCGGCGTGGCCGCCGTTGAGGTCGGTCCAGTTGTTGCCGACGCTGGCGATGATCGTGTAGCCCTCGTTCTCGACCTTGACCCGCTCGTCGGTCTTGTACTGCTGGACCGGCTTGAAGAGGTCGCACAGGTTGCGCCCGTGCAGCTCGTCCACGGTGTAGCCCGCCTTCTCCAGGCTGTACCGGGTGACGGGGGCGATGAAGTCGACCCGCGCGGTGACGAAGACGATCGCGACGCCGTGCGCGTGGGCGTACTGCGCCAGCTCCACCACCGGCTTGATGCCCTGCATCGTGATCGGGTGGAAGTGCGTGGCCAGGGTCGTGTTGTCGATGTCGAACACGATCGCGGGCCGCTCGCCCGCCGACCCGGCCGCGCGCTGCTCGACGTACGCACGGGCCGGCGCGATGGCGGCGGTGACGTCGGCGAGCCACTGCTCCTCGGTCACCGCGGTGCCGCCCGCGGCGGCAGGGGCGGCGGCGGGGGCGGCGGCAGGGGCAGCCGGGGTGGCGGGGGCGGCGACCGCGGGGGCCGCCAGGCCGGTGGTGATCGCGGCCGTGAGGGCCGCAGTGGCAACGAGCTTCGCCTTGATGCTCATGTGGGGGAGCAGGCCTTTCCGTCGGGGATGTCGTTCAGCACACGTCAATCGGCGAGAACGTACTGCAGCCGACGGCGTAGGCCAATACCCGCGGGTAACAAACAGTGGGCAGGAGGACGAACAGTTGGCCGCCCCGGACCTGAGGCCCGCTCAGTCCTGCTGGCTGCGGTCGGCGGCGTTGAGGGACGTGATCAGGCCGCTCAGCCGGGAGTTCCAGTCCTGCGACGTCCGGCCGTCGATCGCGTGCTTCTTCGCGAGGTCCCGCACGGTCCGCTGAGCGTTCTTCAGCTCCTGCGCGGCGTCGTCCGGCTGCCCCTGGTTCAGGCGGGCGGCGGCGTCGTCCAGGGCGTGCAGCAGTTCGAGCTGGCGGTCGCGCTCCTTGCCGACCTGGGTCTGGGCGACGGCCTGGCGCAGGGCGTTGAGCTGGACGGCCGGGCCCTGGCCGCGCGGCGGGGCGGGCGTGGTGACCGACGGCGTGGGAACCGCGGACGGGGCGGTGGGGGCCGCGGTGGCGGTGGGCGTCGGCGCCGGGGTGGCCGCGGCGCTCTGCGTCGCTCTGGGGGCGGCGGCCGGGGCCCCGGGAGTCCCCGGGTCGTCGAAGGCGGTGAGCGCCAGCATCGCGGCGCCGGCGATGCCGGCCAGGCCGAGGGCGCCGAGGACGAGCGGCTTGCGCCGGCTCTCCCGCTCCGGGGCGGGCCCGGGCTCGAAGGACGGCGAGCCGAACGGCGGCTGCGCCGGGACGGGCGCCATCACCGAGGTGGCGGCCGGGACCGGCCCGGGCGGCACCGGCACCGGCGGCAGCAGCTGGGTCGCCTGGCCGGCCGAGGTGGCGGCCAGCAGGTCGCCCGTCGGGTCGCCGACCACCAGCCCGGGTATGCAGGCGAGCAGCTCGGCCCGGGCGGCCGCGGCGTCCGCCGGGCGGTCCGCCGGGTTCTTGGCGAGCAGGCGCAGCACCACCGCGTCCAGCGCCGCCGGCACCCCGGCGCGGTGCGCCGACGGCGGCAGCGGGGCCTCGCTGACGTGCTTGAACGCGATCGCCACCGGGGTCTCGGCGGTGAACGGGGTCGCGCCGGTGAGCATCTCGGTCAGCACGCAGCCGACCGCGTACAGGTCGGTGCGGCCGTCCAGCTCGGACGCCGTGGCCTGCTCGGGCGAGAGGTAGGCCGCCGTGCCGAGCACCGAGGCGGTCTGGGTGAGGTTGTTGGAGGAGCCGGCCCGGGCGATGCCGAAGTCGACGACCTTCACCCCGCCGTCGTCGGTGATCATGATGTTGCCGGGCTTGATGTCCCGGTGCACCAGGCCGGCGCCGTGCGCGACCGTCAGCGCCTCGCAGACGGCCGCCGCGATGCCCACCGCCCGCTCCACCGGCAGGCCGGGCTGCTGGGCCAGCAGGGCGGCCAGTGAGCGGCCCTGCACCAGCTCCATGACGATGTACGGCGAGCCCTGGTCCACGCCGGAGTCGAAGACCATGACGATCCGCGGGTGGACCAGCATGGCCGCGTGCTGCGCCTCCCGGCTGAACCGCTCGGCGAAGCGCGGGTCGTCGGCGAGGCCGCCGTTGAGCACCTTGACGGCCACCTGGCGGCCCAGGACGTGGTCCACGCCCCGCCAGACGGTGGCCATGCCGCCGACGCCCAGTGGCTCGACGAGTTCGTAACGCCCGTTGAGCGCCCGTCCGATCACCTGGAACTCCCCTCACTGGCCTCGCCCGGGGCCCCGGACCGCCTCGTGCACCTGTGCACGATAGCCCCCGACGCCCACGGGCTCCGGAGGTGTGTCCGCCGCCACACCCTGTGCGGGCACCCGCAGGCTGCCGTACCGCTGCATCCGCTGCCAGCGCAGCCGGGAGCCGGCCAGCGCGGTGAACACCGACTGGATCACCACCAGGTACATCAGCTGCCGGTACACGAACTGCTGCAGGGGCAGGCTCCACAGCGGGCCGAGCCGCTCCTTGTCCAGCCGGAACGCGTAGACGCCCATCAGCAGCTGGAGCAGCAGGAACGCGGCCCAGAGGCCGATGATCCGCACCGGGTCGAGGAACGCCAGCCCGTACAGCGCGAAGACGTCCACCACCGGGGCCAGCAGCGGCAGCAGCACCTGGAAGGTCAGCAGGTAGCCGAGGCCGCGCCGGCCCAGCTTGCCCGCCTGGCCGCCCTGGCGCAGCGCGCCGCGGTGCTTCCACATCGCCTGCAGGGTGCCGTAGCACCAGCGGTAGCGCTGCCGCCACAGGGCGGAGAGCGAGGCCGGAGCCTCGGTCCAGGCCTTGGCGCGCTCCTCGTACACGACCCGCCAGCCGTCCCGGCAGAGGGCCATGGTCAGGTCGGTGTCCTCGGCCAGCGTCTCGTCGCCGACGCCGCCGACCGCGAGCACCGCCGAGCGGCGGAAGGCGCCGACCGCGCCCGGGACGGTGGGCATGCACTCGGCCAGGTCGAACAGCCGGCGGTCCAGGTTGAAGCCGACCACGTACTCGATGTGCTGCCAGCGGCCGAGCAGTCCGCCCCGGTTGACCACCTTGGCGTTGCCGGAGACGGCGCCGACCGCCGGGTCGGCGAAGGGCTGCACCAGCATCCGGACGGCGTCCGACTCGAAGACGGTGTCGCCGTCGACCATCACCAGCAGTTCGGCGCGGGCGGCGGCGATGCCGGTGTTGAGGGCGGCCGGCTTGCCCGCGTTCCGCTGCCGGATCACCCGGACGCAGGGCAGCTGCAGCGACTCCACCAGGTCGGCGGTGCCGTCGGTGGAGCCGTCGTCCACCACGATGATCTCGACCGGGTGGTCGGAGGCCAGCAGCGAGCGGACGGCCGCCTCGATGCCGGCCGACTCGTTGTAGGCGGGGACGATCACGCTGACCGGCTCGGTGACCGGCGGGCCCCACGGCCGGCGGCGGCGCAGCTTCTTGTGCCGGCGGGCGGCGACCAGGACGGCGGCCGCGCGCAGCACGCTGACCGCGCCCGCCGCGTAGAGCAGCCAGCCCAGCACGGTCAGCGTCCAGTCACCGGTGCGCAGGACCTGGATCAGGGCCAGGCCCTGCCAGTGCTCGGCCCCGGTGGCCGGGTGGACCGGGTCGGGCAGGCCGACCGACTCGCTGACCGTGGTGAAGCGGAGGCCACGTGCCTTGAGCGCGGGCAGCAGGCCGTCCAGCGCGGCGACGGTCTGCCAGCGGTTGCCGCCGGCGTCGTGCATCAGCACGACCCGGCCCTCGTCGCCGGCCCCGGCGGAGGCCGCGCCGATGATCTCGTCCACGCCCGGGCGGCGCCAGTCCTCGCTGTCCCGGGTGGAGAGCACGGTGAGGTAGCCCTCCCGGCCGGCCTGCTGGACGGCGGACCAGGTCGGGTCGTCCAGCGCCTCGGCGGTGGACGAGTACGGCGGGCGCAGCAGCGAGGTGGTCACCCCGGCGGCACCGGCCAGGGTCAGCTGCGTCTCGCGCAGCTCCAGCGAGCGGCGCCACTCGGGCTGGGCGCCGAGGTCGGTGTGGGTGAAGGTGTGCACGCCGAGCTGGTGACCCTCGGCGACGATCCGGCGGACCAGGTCGGGGTGGGCGGCGGCCTGGGTGCCGACCACGAAGAAGGTGGCGTGCACGCCGTTGCGGCGCAGGGTGTCCAGGACCTCCGGGGTCCACCGCGGGTCCGGGCCGTCGTCGAAGGTCAGCGCGACGGTGCCGGGCTTGGGGCCGGCGCTCCGGGGCTGTGCCCCGGCCGCGTCGATCACCGGGCCGCCGGTGCGGATCTGCTCGGGGACCGTCGCCGCACCGGCCGGACGGGCGTCCTGGTCGGGGCGGTGGTCGAAGAGGTGCTGGGTGTAGCCCTGGAGCACCAGGGTGGCGGCGAGGGTGAGCAGCAGGGCGCTCAGCAGCAGCCAGTGGGTGCGCAATGGGCCCTGGCGGACGACGCCGCGCCGGCCGCGGCGGGGGGTCGGGGCGGCGGGGCCGGGACGGCCTGCTCTTCGGCGGCGGGAGGTGCTCACGAGGGTGCTTTCGGGAGGGCCTGGGCGGGTGCCTCGGAGGGGGCGAGGCGGTGGCGTCAGGGGGTCGGGGACGGCTTGCCGGGCTTGCCGCCGGGGTTGCCGGAGTTGCCCGGCGCGTCGGTGGGACGGCCGTGGCCGGGGGTGGGGGCGGTGGTCGGCCCGCCGTTGCCGTTGCCGTTGCCGCCGGGGGTGGCGGTCGCGGTGGGCGGGGTGGACGGCCCGGCCGCCGGGGCGGACGGCCGCGTGGTGGCCGCCGCGGCGGTGCTGTGGTGGTCGGCCGCCGCCGGCCGCGCAGGCGCGGGCTGAACGCTGTCCGGCCCGGGCGTGCCGGTGATCGTCGGCTCCGGTGCCGGCGGCTGCTCGGCGGGCGCGGGCGCGGCGGCACTCGGCGCGGCCGGCAACGGCAGGAAGGGCGCGTCCACGGTGGGCCCGCCGAGCAACGTGCTGGCCAGCAGCACCAGGTAGCCGGCGGCCGGCACGGCGAGCAGCAGGCCGAGCCGGCGGACCCGCCGCTGGCGACGGCCGGAGGAGTCCACGAACACCGGGGCGGCGGTGGTCTCGGCGGCCTGTTCGGAAGGAAAGGCGGCCGGGGAACCGGGCAGCGGATCCCCGGCCGCCGGCTCGTGGTCGTACAAAGCGACGGTCACGGTCGGGTCCAGGTCTGTCGGGTTGGGTGCGGCCCGCCCGACTGCGGGCGGGCGGGCCGCACAGAGCCCGGTCCCGGGCCGGAACGGGGGCGCGTCCGGGGTGCGCCTGCCGGTCCGGCCGGGGCCGGCCGGGTGGACGGCGGGCACGGGGGAGCCGGCCGGCCACCCGGGGTCTGTGGGTGGAGCGGGTGGTGCTGGTGTTACGGGTGGTGCTGGTGTTACGGGTGGTTCGGTCCGGATGGACGACGGGCCCGGGGGGATTCGCCCGCCGCCCATCCGGAGTTCTGGGGGTTACCTCTTGGGCGAGGCGTCGGCCGGCTTGTCGGTGTGGTCCGGCTTCGGGTGGATCTCGGGGAGCGTCGGTGCGACGGGCACGGCCGGGGTGCCCGCCGTGGGCCTGCCACCGGTACCGCCGTTCCTGCCGTCACCACCGCCGCCGGAGTTGGCGTTGCCGTTCGTGCTGCCGTTGTTGCCGTCGTTGCTGCCGCGGGGCTGCGGGGTGGCTCCCTGGCGGTCGTCGTCGGCCGCCCGCCGGAGGGTCTCCCGGCAGTACTCCTCCACCTTGTCCGGACCGCCGGCCTCCGCGACCAGCGCGCCGAACTGCGGGTCCGCGACCAGCGTGCGCGGGCGCTCGCCCTTGCCCGTCCGGTCGGAGAACCCCCGGCAGAGGGCGACCATGGCGCTCGGAACCGGCCCGCCCCTGGCCTCGCCGGAGGCCGGGGCACCCGGCGACGAGGGCTTCGCCGCCCCGGTCGACGGATCCGCGGACGGCGACGCGCCGGCGGACGGCCCGAAGCCGGGCTGCCGCGCTCCCGAGGCGGTGCCCGGCGTACCGGACCCGGCCGCCGGAGCGGACGTGCCGGCCACGGCCGGCTGGTGGTCCGGCCCACCGGACCCGCCGAGCGGGGACGGCAGGTTGCCCGTACCGGCCGCGACCGCGACGCCGCCGAGCGCAGTGGCGCCGAGCACGACGGCAGCGGCCTTCGTGCTGAAGGCCCTGGCCAGCGTGGCGGTTGCCATCGATCGCCTCCGGACGGTTGCGGGTGCAGCGGATACAGCAGGGACGGGCGCGAGACGGGCCTCCCGGAACGCGGCCAGGGCCGCCTCCTCCCCGGCCAGTTCGCCCGCCACCGCCGGGGCGGCGGCGGCCGCCAGCACGTGGGCCACTGCCGTGTGCCCGGTCCTGGCGTCCGGTCCGGTGAGCGAGGCCTCCTGCCCGGCCGACGGTCCGCCCACGGCGCCGCCGAGCAGCTGCTCGGCCGTGTCGGGGTCGATCCGGCGGGATCGGTTGGTGCTCATCTCATGTCCTTCAGCGTCGCGGCCCGGCGTTCTGTCACACCCTGCGCAGAATTTTTTTTCTCGGTTCTTCCGGCCCCCCGGTCGGCGGCTCTGCGGGCGCCCGGAGCACCCCGCGAACCGGCTCGTCCCGCGGACGGCTGGACCGGCTGCCCGGTCGGCCCAGTCGCCGGCTGCTGCGCCGGGATCCCCACCCCGCCGGGGAGGGTCTGCTCCAGCAGCTTGGCCAGCCGGCGCAGCCCCCGGTGGGCCGCCATCCGCACGCTGCCGGACCGCTTGCCGAGCACCTGCGCGGCGCTCTCCGCGTCCAGCTCCATCACGACCCGCAGCAGCACCGCCTCGGCCTGGTCGCGCGGCAGCCGGGAGATCAGCGCCAGCGCGTCCGAGGTGCCGACGGCGGCCAGGGCCGCGCCCGCGGTGTCGTCTCCGGCGGCCAGCTCGGACAGGTACTCGAACGGCAGGTCCGCGACCGGGCGGCGGCGCCGGGCCCGCAGGTGGTCCAGCGCCCGGTTGCGGGCGACGGTGGCGGCCCAGCCGCGGAAGCCGTCCCCGTCGCCGGAGAAGGTGCTCAGGTCGCGGGCGATCTGCAGCCAGGCCTCGGAGGCGATGTCCTCGGCGTCCTGGACGTCCTCGGGCCGGCCGCCGACCAGGACCCGGAGGTAGCGGAGCAGTCCCGGCTGGACGCTGCGGAACAGCAGCCGGAACGCCTCCTCGTCGCCGTTCTGCGCGGCCCGCACCGCCTCGGACAGATCGGCCGGGGCGCCGCCCGGACCGGTGGGCGGGGCGGACGGGGGGCCTGAATTCGGTACCGGTCCGGACGGGCCGCCGGGCCTGTCGGTGCCCGCTCCGGGGCGTTCTGCACTCTGCACCCGCCACATGATGCGCCATCCGGGCGACTCCGTCCGACTCGCCGACGCCGCGGGCGCCCCGGCCCCGGCCGGCCGCAGCTTCCTCCGCCGGGCAGGTCCGGACCAAGGGCGGACACCGGCGGGTCCTTGGTCCTGCGGCCCGCTGGCCTTCGCCCGCGGCCGCACCGGGCACCCGCTCCGTACGGTGGAAAGCGGCCGGGCGGTCCCCACGGAGCCGCCCGCTCCGTCGGCCCCGCCACTCGTGTCCGCCCCCAGGCGCGAGCCGCGCCCCGACGCGCCCCGGCCGTGCCCCCGGCCGCCCCGCCGTCCCGGACGAGTGCCCGCCGCCCCGCCGGGCATGACCCCCATGAGGGATGAGAACGCCATGACGACCGCCCGCGAGTACTACGCGAGAGGCCTGCGCGACCACCTCGCGCCCGCACTGCGCGCACTGGGGCTCACCGGGTGGCGCCGGACGTTCAGCCTCCCCGACGAGACCCACTGGGCGCTGCTCGGCCTGGTCGACCAGCCCGTCGACGGCCGGGTCCGCTTCACCTTCGACCTCAGCCTGGTCCGCAAAACGGACTGGACCGCCGCGGGCTTCCCCGGCCTGCGCCCCGACCCGCGCGCCGTCTACGGCGTCGAGGCCTGGCGGGCCCGGATCGGCGAGGTGCTGCCGGTCGGCGAGGACGTCTGGTGGGAGGTGCTGCCCGGCCCGCGCTGGCTGGTCGCGCTGGACGACTCGGTCGCCGCCGTCCGCCACTACGGCCTGCCCGAACTGATCCGCCGGGTCGAGCGGGACCGCGCCGGCACCGGTGAGACGTACCTCTCCCCCGCCGAGCTGGAGCAGGTGAACGCCGCCCTGCTGGCCGTCGCGGTGCCCCGGATCCAGCGCGCCGAGCTGGCCGACAAGCGGCTCGTCCTGACCGGCGCCTGGACCCGGGCCGACCCGGTCGCGCGGACCGTCCTGGAGGGCGTCTCGGAGGGCTTCCTCTCCGCCGAGGACCACCGCTTCCACGCGGTGCGCTGTCTGGACACGCTGGGCCGGGAGCTCTGGTCCTTCGACCGGCCCGGCCGGTGAACCCGCAGGCGGGGGGCGGTGTCACGGCGCCCACCGTGACAACCGTCATGCGGATCCCGCAACGGACGGCACTGCTCTGACGGAGGACCGGTCCGGAAGACTGGCGGCACGACGCGGGCACCGGCCCGCGGACGAGCAGCCAGTCCGGGGAGGATCCCACCGTGAGCCAGACCGTCAGCGCCCCCGCCCCCGTCACCACCGTCAAGGCCGCCGGGGCACCCGGCCAGGCCGGGTCCGCGCTCCGCCCGCTCCTCCTGGACGTCGCCGTCCCGCTGGGCGGCTACTACCTGCTGCACTCCGCCTTCGGGATGAGCGAGTTCGCCGCCCTCGCCTGGAGCGGGGCCGTCCCGGCCGTGCGGACCGTGGTCGGCCTGGTCCGCGAGCGCAGGCTCAACCTCTGGGCCTCGATGATGCTCGGCGTCAACGTCATCGGCCTGGCGCTGACCACCGTCACCGGCGACGCCCGGCTGATGCTCGCCAAGGACGGTGCGCTCAGCGGCAGCCTCGCCCTGGCGATCCTCGTCTCCGCGCTGATCGGCCGGCCGCTGATGACCCCGGTGGTGATGCCCTTCCTGACCAGGGGCGACCAGGCCCGCTCCGCGGCCTGGCAGCGGCTCGCCGGGGGCCGGGCGGCCGGGTCCCGCGCCTTCCACCGCCACGAGCGGATGCTCTCCGCCATCTGGGGCACCGCCCTGCTGACCGAGTGCGCGGCCCGGGTGGCCGGCGCCTTCACCCTGCCGGTCTCCACCATGGCCTGGCTCTCCACCGTGTTCCTGGTGGCGGCGCTCGTCGTCGGCTCGGTGCTCGGCCAGATCGCCGCCGACCCGATGGAGAAGCTGATCGGCGCCGAGACCGCCGAGCCGTCCGCCTGCTGACGCCCGGCCGGCCCCGCCCGCCTGGTCGCCCGCCCTGATCGCCTGACGGTCTGTCGCCCCGCCCGCCCGGTCGCCTGACGGTCTGTCGCCCGTCCGAGGAACCATCCGGCCGCCCCGGAAGTCGTGATAACGAGGGGGTAACGGGCCCCCGGCAAGAAACGGGGATCCTGATGAACCGGACGCACACGCCGACCACCACCGAGGACCGCACCCTGGTCTGGGACGGCTGCCTCAACGTCCGCGACCTCGGCGGCCTGCGCACCACCGACGGCGCCCGCACCGCCCGCCGCGCGATCGTCCGGGCCGACAACCTGGACCGCCTCACCGCCGAGGGCTGGGACGCCCTCCTCGATCACGGCATACGCACCGTCGTCGACCTGCGCAACGCCGAGGAGTACAAGCCGCTCCTCCCGCTCCCCGGCGGCGTCGAGCTGGTCCGCGTCCCGCTGGACGAACTGGCCGGCCCCGCCTGGTGGGAGACGCACGGAAGGCTGGACGGCACCCCGCTCGCGTTCCGCCCGTACCTGGACCACTGCCCGCACGCCGCCGCCGAACTGGTCACCACCGTCGCCGGCGCCCGCCCCGGCGGCGTGGTCGTGCACTGCGGCGCCGGCCGCGACCGCACCGGACTGGCCGCCCTCCTGCTGCTCGCCCTCGCAGGCGCCGAACCGGCCGAGATCGTCGCCGACTACCTGCTGAGCGGGCCCAACGTCCGCCCGCTCTACGGCATGCTCGGCCTGCCGGACCAGTACCGCCGGATCGACGCGGTGCTCGCCGAGGCCGGCACCACCGCCGAGGCCGCCGTGCACGCCGCGCTCGACGGCTTCGACCTGGTCGGCCACCTGCGCGCCGCCGGCGTCGACCCGGCCGCCCTGGCCGCCGTCCGCACCCGGCTGCGGGGCGCCTGACCGCTCCCGCCCGCCCGCCCGCCGGACCCCGGTCGGCCGGCCCCGGTCGACCCCGCACCCCGGCACCCCGGCACCCCGGCACCCCGGCCTGGCAGACTGCGCGCGTGATCTTCCGTACCGCCACCCGCCGGGACCTGCCCGCCGTCATCGCCCTGCTCGCCGACGAGGACCGGGTGGTCGACCCGGCCACCGTGGTGGTCGACGAGGCCTACGCCCGCGCCTTCGCCGCCGTGGACGCCGACGCCCGCAACGAGCTGATGGTGCTGGACGAGGGCGACGGCACGGTGCTCGGCTGCCTCCAGCTCACCTACATCCCCGGGCTCGGCCGGCACGGCGAGGAGCGCGCACTGGTCGAGGCGGTCCGGGTCCGCGCGGACCGCCGGGGCGCCGGCCTCGGCCGCGAGCTGCTGACCCGGGCGATCGGCCGGGCCCGGGAGCGCGGCTGCACGCTGGTCCAGCTCACCAGCAACAAGCGCCGCGCCGACGCTCACCGCTTCTACGCCTCGCTCGGCTTCGCGCGCAGCCACGACGGGTTCAAACTGGCGCTCTGACAAGCCGGTTGGGCCCGGGGCGGACACCGGAACCGGGCGCCGCGCCCGGGGAAGGAACGTCCGGCCGGAACGCCCCGGACCTCAATCCGGACTATCGTCAACTGATGGTTGACGACCCTCGGGTCGACAACCTACGGTTGACGCATGGAGAATCCGATCGTTCCCAAGACCACTCCGCTGCGCCTCGACGATCTGATCGAGGCCATCAAGAACGTCCACTCCGACGCACTCGACCAGCTCTCCGACGCGGTCATCGCCGCCGACCACCTCGGCGAGCTGGCCGACCACCTGATCGGCCACTTCGTCGACCAGGCCCGCCGCTCCGGGGCATCCTGGACCGACATCGGCCGCAGCATGGGCGTCAGCAAGCAGGCCGCCCAGAAGCGGTTCGTCCCCAAGGACCCGGGCACGCCCGCCGACCTCGACCCCAGCCACGGCTTCAGCCGGTTCACCGCGCGGGCCCGGCACGTCGTGATGGCCTCGCAGGAGGAGGCCCGGGCGGCCGGCAACGCCGAGATCGGCACCGGGCACCTCCTGCTCGGCCTGCTCGCCGAGCCGGAGGGCCTGGGCGTCAAGGCGCTGGCGGCCCAGGGCGTCACCCCGGCCGCCGTGCGGGAGGCGGCGACCGCCGTCCTGCCGGCCGCCACCGGGGACGTGCCCGGGCTGATCCCCTACGACGCCGAGGGCAAGAAGGTGCTGGAGCTGACCTTCCGCGAGGCGCTCAAGCTGGGACACAACTACGTCGGCACCGAGCACATCCTGCTGGCGCTGCTGGAGCAGGAGAACGGCGCGGGCGTGCTGGCCGACCTCGGCGTGGACAAGCCCGAGGCCGAGACCTTCACCGCGGAGGCCGTCGCCGCGTACATCGCGGCGCGTGCCGACTCCTCGGCCTGAGCCGGGCGCGCCGCTCCGGGGCGGCGTCACCGGTGCTGCGGGGCAACGGCCTTCCGGCGCCCCGCAGCACCGTCGACGCCGTGCTCACCGCGACGCTGTGCTCAGAAGCCGGACACGTGGGTCGTGATGATCCGCACCCGCCCGTCGGCGGCCGCCTCCATCGCCGCCCGCAGGCGCAACAACCGGGCCGGCCCGAGGAGTTCGAGCGCCTCCTCGTCCGCGGCCCAGCGGAAGTCGTCCAGCTCACCGGCCGGGACGGTCACGGGGGTGCCGTCCGGGACGGTGCCGAAGTCGAAGAGGAAGTGCTCGGCCGGGTGGTCGAGTTCGCCGGACGGGTGGGTCCACGAGATGGCCAGCAGGTCGCCGGCCGGCCTGACCAGCCCGGTCTCCTCGGTCAGCTCCCGCGCCGCGCACTCGGCCGGCCCCTCGCCGAGGTCGATCGTGCCGCCGGGGAACTGCCAGTGCTCCCGGTACCCCGCCTTCACGATCAGGATCCGCCCCGAGGTGTCCCGCAGGACGCAGCCGGCGGCCGCGTAGACCCGTGGCAGGGACGCCAGCCACTCTTCCTTGGACTTCAACGGCTCGGCCGACACGCGGTCCTCCTCCGGCGCAGGGGCAACTGCGCCCACTCTGCCACCCCCCGGGCCGGCGGCCGGGGCCGCCTCCCGCCGGAGGGTTTTCCGGAAATCCGCCGACGGGCCGATGAGCCGGGCCCTCCGCGCCGGTCCAACCTCCGTGGACACCAGCCGAGAAACCCCCGTCGAGCCCCGTCTGACCTGTGACGTCGGCGCGCTCACCGCTCCCGACCTGGCCGTTGTGGACGCCCTGGCCCGGCTCCGGCTCGCCGCCGCCCGGCACGGCGTCCGGGTGCACCTGACGAACGCGAGCGGCCCCCTGCGGGAGCTGCTCGCGTTCAGCGGCCTCGGCTGCGTGCTGCCGGCCGACGAGGCCGGCCCACCCGGCTGCGGACTGCCCGAAGCCGGGCTAGTCGGCTCCGGGCTGCCCGGCTCCGGGCTGCCCGGCTTCGAGCCGGGGCGGGAGGCCGAAGAGCGGGAAGAGCGCGTCGGTGTCGAGGAAGTTGGTGAGCCCGGTGATCCGGCCCCCTGACACCTCCGGCACGATCAGCGCCCACGGCTCGTACCCGCCCGCCGGGCTCGGCCGGTACTGCCCGAACGCCGGAACCCCGTTGGCCTGCACCGGAACCAGCCGCGACCCGCGGCAGCCGCACCCCGGGCCGAGCATCCAGGCGCGCAGCTCGTCCCGCCCCTGCAGCCACATCGCGTACGGCGGCATGTTGAGCGTGACGTCCTCGTGCAGCAGCGCCGCCAGCCCCTCCATGTCGTACGCCTCGAAGGCCGAGACGTAGCGGGCGAGCAGCGCCCGGTGGTCCTCGTCCAGCGCACTCACCGGCCGGGCCGCCGGGGCGTCCGCGGCGAGCACCGCACGGGCCCGCTGGAGCGCGCTGTTGACCGACGCCACGGTGACGCCCAGCAGTTCGGCCACCTCGGCGGCCTTCCAGCCCAGCACCTCGCGCAGGATGAGCACCGCCCGCTGCCGGGGCGCCAGCCGCTGCAACACGGCGACGAACGCCAGCCGGACCGACTCGCGCTGCGCGGCCACCTCGGCCGGGTCCCCCGTCTCGGGCAGGACCCGGCCGTCCGGCGCCGGGCCGATCCAGCTCACCTCGGGCAGCTGAGCCTCGGAGGCGGTCGCCACGGTGGACGGGCCGGCCAGGTCCATCGGACGGGCCCTGCTGTTGCGGCCGTTCAGTGCGTCCAGGCAGACGTTGGTGGCGATCCGGTACAACCAGGAGCGCAGCGCCGCCCGGCCCTCGAACCCCCGGTGGCCGCGCCAGGCACGGACCATCGTCTCCTGCACCGCGTCCTCGGCCTCGAAGACCGAGCCGAGCATGCGGTAGCAGTAGCCCGTCAACTCCCTCCGGTACCGCTCCAGCTGGAGCTCGACCGGTTCCTCCGTCATCAGGTCGGCCATGCCGCGCCCCCGTGTGCTGCCCCCGAACGAACGATCATCCCGAACGTACCGCAGGCCTCCGACAACGGCACTACTCCGACCGGGTCCCGTACGTCTGGCCGGAGCCGAAGGCGGTGGTCACGATCTCCCACATCTTCGGGAACTCGTGGCCGGAGACGTCCGTCGGGTTGAGCGACACGACCACCTTGCGGCTGAGGTCACGGGTGGCGAAGACGGCGCTGGAGTAGCCCGGCCGGGAGCCGGTCTTGCCCCAGACCACGACGCCGTTGGGCAGGGTGGCGCTCATCAGGCCCTTGCTGAAGCAGGCGTGGCCGGCGGTCGGGCCGATCTCGCAGTTCTTGTTGTGCACGTTGGGCACGTCCGGGACGGTGAACAGCTCGGCCTGCTGGGCGGGCGGCAGCAGCCGGCCGCGGAGCAGCGCGGTCATGAACCGGTCCAGGTCGGCGGCGGAGGAGATCATGCCGCCCTCCGCCCACGGCCACGGGCTCTGCTCGGTGACGTCCACCCGCTGCTTCGTGCCGTCCGGGCCCGGGACGTCCACGGAGCCGCGCGCGTGCGGGCCGGGCAGGGTGACGTCGTCGCGGTCCGGGACGACGGTATCGCGCAGGCCGAGCGGGCGGGCGATCCGGGCCTGCACCTCCTGGGCGAAGGTCCGGCCGGTGACCTTCTCGACCACCATCCCGGCGACGAAGGTGTTGATGCCGTTGTACTGCTGGGCGGTGCCCGGTGCGAAGCCCATCGGCTGCCGGACGGCGTCCGCGACCACCTGTGCGGGCGTCCAGGAGTCCGCCTTGTGCGCGGCGAACCAGCCCTCGGTGCCGTCCCCGGAGGTCAGACCGCCGCCGCCCGGCAGACCGCTGGTGTGGTCGAGCAACTGGCCGACGGTGACCGGCGGGTACGAAGCCGGGAGCAGCCCGGGCAGGTACTGCTGGACGGTGCCGTCCAGGTCGAGCCTGCGCTCGGCGGCGAGCTGGAGCACCACGGTGGCGGTGAAGACCTTGGAGATGCTGCCGATCCGGAACCGGGCGTCCGCCGGGACGTCCGCCCCGGCCGTGCCGGTCCACCGGCCGCCCCGGCCGTCCGCCCGGACCAGCGCGCCGAGGATGCCGTCGCTCGGCAGGCCGGCCAGCGTCTTCGCCATGGCCGCCCGGTCCAGCGGGGCGACCGGGCGGAGGCCGGCGGCCGGACCCGTGCCGGCCGCGGGGCGGTCGGCCGCCAGGGCGGGCGTCGCGACGCCCGCGCCGACCGCGGCCAGCAGTGCGCCGGCGACGGCGAGGGTGGTCCAACGGCGTGCGCGCTGAGGGGTGTTCATCGGGCTGCTCTCCCACGGTGGCTCGTCCGGGGCGCGGCCCGCGCTGGGCCGTGCCGTTCACGGGAACGAGCCTGTCGGAGTACGGCGCTCCGGCCATCCGGGGCGGCCCCCCACGCGCCCCGGAGCCGACCCCGGGGCAGCCCGGAGCCGGCTCCTGAGCAGGCGTCAGGGGCGGGGGCGCCTCCGCCCCCGCCCCTCGGCGGCCCGGGGTCCGCTCAGTGCGCGGAGTGCTTCTCCGCGCCGCGGTGGCGGTGCCCCTTCAGTTCGGCGTGCATCGCCGGGGCCGAGCGCATCCCCGCCATCTCGACGTCGCGGCCGCCGTGCCGGAAGGCGTCGCCTCCCGCGGACGTGCCGCCGGAGGCGGGCGGGGCGTTGGTGCGCAGGCGTGGTGGCATCGGTCTGGGGCTCATCGCCATGCCGCGGCGCTCCAGCAGTTCCTGGGTGCCCTGGCGGAGCTTGCGGGTACTGCTCGGTGCCAGCTTGGTCATCGTCGGCCTCCCTTCGGCGGTCTCCGGCCGCACAGGCGTCGGCCGGGAGGGCCGCACGGGCGTTATGTCCGGATTTTAGCCGCCCTACACCCGACCCGCCCTGCCACCCGGGGCGTCCCGGAAACCGGACACGGCCCCGGCCCGCACGCCCCGCCCTCGGCCCGTGACACCTCAGCCCATGACCTCGTGGACGTAGCACCAGCGCCAGTCCTCCCCCGGCTCGTACGAACGGATCACCGGGTGGGAGCTGTTGTGGAAGTGCGCGGTGGCGTGCCGCTGCGGCGAGAAGTCGCAGCAGCCGATGTGGCCGCAGTCCAGGCAGACCCGCAGGTGCACCCAGTCCCGGCGCCCCTGGGCCAGGCAGTCGGCGCAGCCGTCCGTCGGCGCGAGGGGCTCGATGTCCCGGGGTGCCGCGGTGAGGTCTTCGCAGGCGCTCATGGACGCAGGGTAGTGACGGCCGGCCCGGCCCGCGGCCCAAGACACGCCCCCGCGGACCGGCGCCGGTCGGTCCGCGGGGCCGGTCGGTCCGTGGCGGCGGTCAGTCCGTGGCGGCGGTCAGTCCGTGGCGGCGGACGCGTCCGGGACCGCCGGTCCGGCCGGCTCCCGCGTGCCGCCCGGCGCCCCGCCGGCCGTCCAGCTCGCCAGCAGGGCCAGCCGTTGCGCGGTCGGCGAGTCCGGCGGGGCGGTGAAGACCACCAGCAGCTGGTCGGCGGAGCCGTTGACGGCCAGCGTCTCGTAGCCCAGGTCCAGTTCACCGACCAGCGGGTGCCGGATCAGCTTGACCCCGTGGGTCTTCTCCCGCACCTGGTGGTCGGCCCAGAGCCGGCGGAACTCCTCGCTGCGCACCGACAGTTCGCCCACCAGCGCGGCCAGCCGGGCGTCCTCCGGGTACCGGCCGGCGTCCAGCCGCAGATAGGCGACGGTCTCGGCCGCGACCGCCTCCCACTGCGGGTAGAACTCCCGGGCGGCCGGGTCGAGGAAGGCGTGCCGGGCCGCGTTGACCTCGCCGGACGACGCGCGGGCCGAGAACCCGTGCACGGCGTCCCCGAGCGCGTTCCAGGCCAGCACGTCCATCCGGCGGCCGAGGACGAAGGCCGGCGTCACCGGCATCAGGTCCAGCAGCAGCCGGGTGCCCTCCCGCACCTGCTGGCGGCCGCGCGGCGCGGCGGCGGGCCGGGGCGGCCGGGTCAGCGACCGCAGGTGCGCGGCCTCGACCTCGTCCAGCCCGAGCACCCGGGCCACCGCGTCCAGCACGGCGTCCGAGGCGCTGGCGCCGCGGCCCTGCTCCAGCCGGACGTAGTAGTCGACGCTGACCCCGGCGAGCTGGGCCACCTCCTCGCGGCGCAGGCCCTGCACCCGGCGGCGGCCGTTCGACGGCAGGCCCACCTCCTCGGGCAGGATCCGGGCGCGGCGTGAGCGGAGGAAGTCCCCGACGGTGTTCTCCATGACCGGCAGCGTAGACCGGGACCGCGGGCGCGAGGGTGGTAACGCCCGTCCCAGGACGGGCTTTCCCGGGCTGCCGTTTCCCGGGAAGGACGCAGCCCTGGGCCGCCGGGCGCGGCGCGGGCAGAGTCGTTCCCGTCAGCCCCGCGAACCCCTTCCCAGGAGCCGAAGATGAGCTACCCCGCCCTCGCCGCCCGGACCGCCGTCGTCACCGGAGCCGCCAGCGGCATGGGTGCGGCCACCGCCCGCCTGCTCGCCGCCGGCGGCGCCGCGGTCGCCCTGCTGGCCCGCCGCACCGAGCGGCTGGACGCCCTGGCCGCCGAGATCACCGCCGCGGGCGGCCGGGCGCTCGCCGTCACCACCGACATCACCGACCAGGCCTCGGTGGACGCCGCCGCCAAGGCCGTCCACGACGCGTACGGGCCGGTCGACCTGGTGGTCAACAACGCGGGCGTGATGCTGCCGAACCCGCTCGCGGACGGCCGGGTCGACGAGTGGACCCGCATGATCGACACCAACCTCACCGGCGCGCTGCGGGTCGTCCGCGCCTTCACCGCCGACCTCACCGCGGCCGCCGCCGAGGGCCGCACCGCCGACCTGGTCAACGTCTCCTCGATCGCCTCGCACGTCGTCTTCCCCGACTACGCCGTCTACGGCGCCACCAAGGCCGCGCTCACCCAGCTCTCCGCCGCGCTCCGCTCCGAGCTCGGCCCGCTCGACGTCCGGGTCAGCGCGGTCGAGCCCGGGCTGACCGACACCGAGCTGGGCGGCCACATCGACAACCCGGTGCTGCGCGAGCAGCTCGGCGGGATGTTCACCGCGATCCCCGCACTGACCGCCGAGGACATCGCCGACCTGATCGGCTACACCGTCACCCGTCCCCGGCACGTCAACCTGCGCCACCTGGTCGCCCTGCCCACCCGGCAGGCCTGACCCCGGGGCGGCTGCGAGGCCGGCGGGGAACCCGTTCGCCCGCGGGTTCCCCGGCCGGCCGGGGAGGCGTCGTGGGAGCATGCCATCCGTGGCGGTAGCAACGGGGAGAACGGACAGCGACACGGGCGGTGCCCGGGCGGGCGGCATACCCGGGCAGGCCGGCCCCGGCGCACCACCGGACATACCGGACGACGCCGGCCTCCCGGACACCACCCCCGCGGCCGCCGGCCCCTCCGGCACCGGCCGGGTCCGCCAGCCGGTCGCGCTCCTCGCCTTCCTCGCCGGCCTCGTCGCGATCGCCCTGACGCTGCTGCTCGCCGACTACGCCCGGGCCACCACCGTCGGCCTGGCCGACGACGTCGGCCAGGCCGCCCGGCTGGTACCGCACCCGCTGGGCGGGATCGCCGGCGGCCTCTCCACCGCGGCCCTGCTGCTGGTCCCCGCGTACTCGGCGGCCCGCCGGCTCCTCAGCCGGGCACCCGACCGCCGGCGCACCCTCCAGCACCTCTCCGACGGGCTGCTCGCCGCCGTCCTCGCCTACGGCTGCTCGCTCGCCCTGGACCTCTGGTTCGACGGCGCCGCCCCCGTCTCGCTGGTCGCCGCGCTCAGCCGGCGGATCCCCGGCGACGGCCTCGTCCACACCGAGCCGGTCTACGGCTACCTGGCCCCGGTCCTCGCCTTCCTCATCGCCTCCGACGCCCGCGAACGCCGGGTGCCCCGGATCGCCCTCGCCGTCTCCGCGCTCGCCGGCCTCTCCTCCGGGTACGCCACCCCGACCGCGCTGCTGCTCGGCCTGCTGATCGGCTGGACCGCGGCCCACGGCACCCGGTACGCGGTCGGCACCCCCGACCCGCGGCCCCGGCCCGCCGAGCTGCTGCGCGCCCTGCGCGAGGCGGGGCTGCGCCCGGCCGCCGCGCACCGCGTCGGCCCGGACCGCTACCTGGTCCGCCAGGAGGCCGGCCGTCCCGACCTCGACGTCCAGCTGCTCGACCGGCAGGCCGTCACCGCCGCCCTGGTCCAGCGCGCCTGGCGCCGGCTGCGGCTGCGCACCGCCCCGCACCCGCGGGCCCTGCGCTCGCTGCGCACCGGGCTGGAGCACGAGGCCCTGGTCTCGTACGCGGCCGTCGCCGCCGGCGTCCGCACCCGCCGGATCGCCGCCACCGCCGAGCTCGGCCGCGACACCGCCCTGGTCGCCTACGAGTACCTGCCCGGCCGCACCCTGGACCGACTTGCCGACGAGGAACTGACCGACGAGCTGCTCACCGACGCCTGGACCCAGCTCGCGCTGCTCCAGCGGCGGGAGATCTCGCACCGGGCCCTGGTGCCCTCCGCGCTGCTGGTCGACGAGGCCGGCGCGGTGCACCTGGTCGACCTCGCGGACGGCGACATCGCGGCGAGCGACCTGGTGCTGCGCTGCGACATCGCCCAGCTGCTCACCACCCTCGCGCTCCGCACCGGTGCCGAGCGGTCGGTGCGGACCGCGGTGGCGGTGCTCGGCCGGGACGCCGTCGGCGCGGCCCTCCCGCTGCTCCAGCCCATCGCCCTGGCCCGCACCACCCGGACCGACCTCAAGCGCGCCGCCGCGGCCGCCCGTGCGGCCGGCGCGCCCGCCGGCGCGCCCGCCGGCACGGCAACCGCCCGACCCGAGCCGGGACCCGGGTCAGCCCCCGATCAGGCCGCCGATCAGGCCCCCGCCGCACCGCCCGCCGAGCTGCTGGACGCCATCCGGGCCGAGGTCCTGCGGACCCAGCCGCAGGCGCCGGTGCGGCCGGTCAAGCTGGAGCGGCTGCGCCCCCGCACGCTGATGGCGGTCGGCGGCGGCGTGGTGGCCGGCTGGCTGCTGCTCCCCCAGCTGTTCGCGAGCGAGCAGAACCCGATCGCCGCCGTCGCCGACGCCGACCCGCTCTGGCTGGCGCTCGCCCTGGTCGCCGCGACCGCCAGCCACTTCACCGCCGCGATGGGCTTCGTCGGCTTCGTGCCGGAGCGGCTGAACTTCCGCCACGCGGTGCTCGCCCAGGTCGCGGGCTCCTTCGTGAAGCTGGTGTCGCCCGGCGGCGTCGGCGGGGTGGCCCTGAACACGCGCTTCCTCCAGCGGGCCGGCCTGCCGACCGCCCAGGCGCTGTCCAGCGTCGGCGTCGGCCAGATCTTCGGCCTGACCCTGCACCTGCTGCAGCTCGGCGCCTTCGTCTACCTGCTGGACCTCGAACCCGGCGGCTCCGAGCTGGACGCGCTGCCGGCCGTCGTGAGCGGCCTGGCCGGGGCCGCGGTGCTGCTCGCCGTGGTCTCGGCGGTGCCGCCCGCCCGCCGCTGGCTGGCCGCCCGGCTGCGGCCGCTGACCTCCGAGGTGCTGCCCCGGCTGCTGGAGCTGCTGCGCAACCCCGGGCGGCTGGCCGTGGGCCTGGCCGGCCAGCTGCTGGTCTCGCTCTGCCTGGTCGCCTGCCTGTACAGCTGCGTGCGGGCGGTGGGCCGGGAGCCGGCCTTCGCCTCGGTGGCGGTGGTGTTCCTGATCGGCAACGCCGTCGGCAACGCGGCGCCGACCCCGGGCGGGGCCGGCGCCGTGGACAGCGCGCTGGTGACGCTGCTGGAGCACACCGCGTCGATGGAGGAGGGCGGCGCGCTGGCCGCCGTCGCGCTCTACCGCCTGCTGACCCTGGTGCTGCCGGTGCTGCCGGGCTGGGCGGCGTTCGCCTGGCTCCAGCGGCGCGGGGCGCTGTAGGACCGGTCCCGGAACGCCGGGCTACTCCCGGTACTCGTCCTCGTCGAGCTGCACGACCCTGCTCTGTTCCGCGACGTCCGCCACCTCGGTCGCCGGGTCGGCCCCGAGCGCCCGGCGCTCGGCCAGCTCGTCGTACTCGTCGTCCTGCTCGGCCGTGTCGTCCGGCGCCACCGCCTCGTCGACCTCGTCGATCAGATACTCCTCGTGATTCTGCGGCATGGCATCCGTCCTCGCTGCTCGGAGGCGCCCACGGGCACGTCAGGGGGTACTGGAAGTATCCGTCCGCGGCCGCCGGGGCGCGATGCGCCGACCGCCGCTCGGCGTGTTGTCCGAGCCCCCGCCGGAGCCGGTCCGACGGCCCCGGCAGGCGCGGAAAACGGGGGCCCGGCCGCCGGGGGTACGATCAGTCGCGTACCAGCAGGGCTTACCCACACCCACCCGGTGGCCCCGAAGCCCTTACGAACGACGGGGAAATCATGTCCGGCTCGCACTACTTCTCCGGTGCACCCGAGGTCGCCAGCGAGCGCCGTCCGATCACGGTCACCCTGCCGGACCTCACCCTGGAACTGACCACCGACGCCGGGGTGTTCTCCCGCAGCCGGCTGGACCCGGGCACCAGGATCCTGCTGGAGCACGCCCCGCCGCCGCGGGTCCGCGGCCCGATCCTGGACGTCGGCTGCGGCTACGGCCCGATCACCCTGACCTGGGCGACCCGCCGCAAGCGGCTGCCGGTCTGGGGCGTCGACGTGAACACCCGCGCCCTGGAGCTGGTCCGGCTGAACGCCGAGGCGCTCGGGCTGGGCAACGTGCAGGCGGTGCTGCCGGAGGACGTCCCCGAGGACCTGCGGTTCGCGGCGATCTACTCCAACCCGCCGATCCGGATCGGCAAGGGCGCGCTGCGCCGGCTGCTGCACCAGTGGCTCGGCCGGCTCACCCCGGACGGCTCGGCGTTCCTGGTGGTGCAGAAGAACCTGGGCTCGGACTCGCTGCAGAAGTGGCTGAACGAGCAGGGCTACCCGACCACCCGGGTCACGTCGGTCAACGGGTTCCGGATTCTGGAAGCGCGGCCCCGCCCGGAGGGCGAGGGCCCCGAGAGTGGACGAGGTACGACGTCGTGAAGCAGCTCCGCGGGACCGAACTGAAGCGGCTGCACCGCTCGTGGCGGCGCAGCAACGAGTTCCGGCTCGCGCTGATCCTGGAGAACCTGCAGTCGCCGTTCAACGTCGGCTCGGTGGTCCGGACCGCCGCCGCGATGGGCGCCGAGAAGCTGTACCTGACCGGCGACACCCCGTCGGTGCGCTCGGCCGGCGCGCAGAAGGCCGCCATGGGCACCGACAAGTACCTCAAGGTGGAGCAGTTCCCGACCGTCGCCGAGGCGGTGGCCTCCGCCAAGGCCGACGGCTTCAAGGTGGTCGGGCTGGAGCTGGCGGACGAGGCGCTGCCGATGTTCGCCGCCGAGCTGACCCCGGCGGTCGCCTTCGTGCTGGGCCACGAGGACCGCGGGATCACCCCCGACGCGCTGGGCCTCTGCGACCAGGTGGTGTTCGTCCCGCAGCTGGGCCGGGTCGGCTCGCTGAACGTCTCCGCCGCCGCGACGGTGGCCTGCTATGAGGCGCGCCGCCAGGGGTACGCGATCAGCGGCACCCCGGACGGCAGTGACGCCGGCGGCCTGGACCTCGACGACGAGTGACCGGCCGGCCGGCGGGAGGGGCCTCGCGTCCCTCCCGCCGGCCGGCGCGGCTCACACCTCGACCAGCACCTTGCCCCGGTTCGCCTCCCGGTCCAGGTAGAGGCTCCGGTAGGCCTGCGGGATCGCGTCGAAGCCCTTGTGCACGGTCTGGTCGTAGCGGATCTCGCCGCGCCGGACCAGCCCGCCGAGCTCTGCGTGCATCGCCGCCAGCCGCGGCCCGGTGAACCACTCCTGGGCGAAGATCCCGCGGATCGTGGTGCGCGGGAACATGATGTACGGCAGCAGCCGCGGCCCGGTCAGCTCACCGTTCACCGTGGTCGCCCACTGCCAGCAGACGGCCACCCGGCTGTCCACGTTGAGCATGGTGAACACCGCGTCGGTGATCGTCCCGCCGAGGTTGTCGAAGTAACGGTCGATCCCGTCGGGGGCGGCGTGCAGCAGCGCCTCGCGGGCCGTGCCGGCGTCGTCCGCCTGGTCGTACAGCACCACCTCGTCGAAGCCGAGCTCCTTGAGGTACCCGGCCTTGCCCGGTGACGCGGTGGTGCCGACCACCCGGCCGGCGCCCGCGCGCCGGGCCAGCTGGCCCACCAGGGTGCCGATCGAACCGGAGGCGCCGCTGATCACCACGGTGTCGCCGGGGCGGACGGCCAGGAACGTGGTGAGCGTGCCCCAGGCCGTCATGCCGGGGGCGCCCATGACGCCGAGCGCCGTGGAGACCGGCAGCCGGTCGTCGTAACAGGCCGGGTCGAGCCGCCGGTAGGCCGGGAAGACCATCGGGAAGGCGCCGGTCCTCCACACCTCCTCGGCACCGTTGTGGACGACGTGGCTGCGCCAGCCGCCGAAGCCCTGGACCAGGTCGCCCACCCGGAACGCCGCCTCCGGCCCCGCCTCCAGCACCTCCATGACCGAGTCGGCGCCCATGTGGTCGCCGACCGGCGTCTCCAGGGCGAGGCCGTTCTGGTACGGGTCGACCGAGACGTACCTGGTCCGGAGGAGCATCTCGTCCGGGCGGAGGCTGATCTCGACCTCCTCGACCACCTTCCGGTAGATCCGGTTGACGTCCGGCACCCCGTCGAGGTGCTCGCGGACCACCCACTTCTCGATCTTCATGCCGGGGCCCCTGTCGGTGCGGTGCTGGTGGACGGGATCTCCTCGACCAGCTCGGCCAGTTCCGTCGGCCGGCCGACCGGGAGGACGAGGTGGGTGGGCGGCGGCGCGTCCGGGTCGGTCCCGGCGGTGAACTCCAGGCCGTCGTCCCGGCAGACGAACTGCATCACGTGCCGGCCGGCGGCGGCCGCCCGGATCAGCCCGCCGATGGTGGCCCACACCCCGGAGAGGTAGAAGTTCGCCAGCCCGGGGAGCACCGGGCCGCGCTTCTTGATCTCCTTCTCCATGGTCTCCGCCCCTTCCACGAAGGGGTTCCAGCCCGGGAAGGTGCCGTCGTACACGCCGGTGTAGCGGACCTGGGTGAGCGGGGTGGAGACGTCCGCGACGGCGACCGCCTCCTTGAAGCCGGGGAAGCGCTCGTCCAGGAAGGCGACGATGCCGTTCCGGACCCTGCGCTTGGCCGCCGTGTACTCCCGGCCGTGCTTGACCGGCAGGGTGTGCAGTTCCTCGCCGCGCCGGACCCGGGAGGCCTGCTCCGGGCCCTCGTGCAGCGCCCGCCAGGGGGCGATGTCGGAGAAGTAGGTGGCGAACACCACGGTGGAGTCGCGGGG
This sequence comes from Kitasatospora sp. NPDC047058, assembly GCF_040643935.1. Taxonomy (NCBI): domain Bacteria; kingdom Bacillati; phylum Actinomycetota; class Actinomycetes; order Kitasatosporales; family Streptomycetaceae; genus Kitasatospora; species Kitasatospora sp. NPDC047058. Next base: position 36,924 of record NZ_JBEYVJ010000009.1, read on the forward strand.
CGCCAGCTCCGGGTAGTGCCGGGTGCGGAACTGCACGTTCATGCTGGGGCAGCGGATGCCGGTCAGGCCGGCGGACTCCCGCTCGCTCAGCAGGTACGTGGTGCACGGGTCGCCCTCCGGGAAGGGCCGGCGCAGGCCCAGGAAGAGCGCGACGTAGCCGGGCGACAGCTGGCCCGGCTCGTCGATCAGCGAGGTGTAGAGCCTGCGGTAGGTGTCGTTGAGGTAGCGGCCCTTGAGCAGCTTCATCACCGTGGTGTGGCCGTCGGCCGCGGAGACCACGATGTCCGCGCGGTACTCCCGGCCGTCGCTGAGCCGGACGCCGACCGCCCGGTCGTCCTCGACCAGGACCTCCTCGACCTTGGCGTTGTAGGTGATCTCGCCGCCGAGCCTCCGGTAGCGCTCCTCGACCGACCGGGCCAGGCCGAGCGAGCCGCCCTCCGGCACCCCGGCGGCCCGGTTGGCGTGCGCGGCGAGCTGGAAGTAGAACGGCAGCACCGGGAAGGCCGGGTGCTTCTCGTAGAGGATGAAGTTGAACGCCTCGCGCAGCAGCGGGTCGCGGAACCGCCTGGCGTAATCGGTCATCAGCACGGTGATCGACCTGCGGATGGTGGAGAGGTACGGGAGGAACGAGGCCAGCATCCGCCAGCGTTCGACCCGGCCCATCAGCCCGACCGGCTTGAGGAACGGGTAGACGGCCAGCGCCTTGCGGAAGGTGCGGATGCCGTCGCAGAACTCGCGGATCGGGACGGCGTCGACCGGGGAGATCCCCAGCAGGTGGGCCTCCAGCCGGTCCGGGTCGGAGTAGAAGTGGACCGCCCGGCCGTCCCGGCCGCGGACGATGTTGAACGCGTCGAAGTGCCGCATCTCCTTGCCCTGGAGGGCGCCGAGCTCCAGCCAGATCTGGTACATCTCGTTGCCCGGGCCGTTGCCGAGCAGCCAGCTGATGCACCAGTCGAAGGTGAAGTCGCTGCGGTCCCAGCCGGTGCAGGAGCCGCCGGGGATCTCGTGCATCTCGAAGATCCGGGTGCGGTAGCCGTTCATCCGGGCGTAGCAGCCGGTGGAGAGGCCGCCGAGGCCGCCACCGATGATGATCATGCTCTCCCGGCGTGCGGCCGGTGTGTCCCGGGGCGGTGTGTCCCGGGGCGGTGCCTTCCGGGGCGGCGCCTTCCGGGCCGGAGCCCTGCGTGTCGCGGCGTCGTGCGCCGGGGTGTCATGCGTCGCGGCGTCGGCCGTCGCGGCGCCCCGCGCTGCGGTGTCCCGTGCCAAATCCGTGGCCTTCCTCGTCGTCCTCGTCCTTGCCGTTGCCGTGGCCGTGGCCGTTGCCGATGCCGTGGCCGTCGCGGTGGTCGGCGGGGTGGTCACCAGGCGACCGGGAGCGCCTGCAGGCCGTTCACCATGGCGTCCGCCTTCCAGCGCAGTTCGTCCTCCGGGACGGCCAGCCGCAGGCCGGGGAGCCGGTCCAGCACCGTCTCGATAGCCACCTGCAGCTCCAGCCGGGCCAGGTGGGCGCCGATGCAGTAGTGCACGCCGTGGCCGAACCCGATGTGCGGGTTGCCCGGGCGGTCCAGCACCAGGCGTTCCGGGTCCTCGAAGACCTCCGGGTCGCGGTTGGCGGCGGCGGTGGCGATCATCACCGCGTCGCCGGCCCGGACGGTCACCCCGCCCAGCCCGACGTCGGCCGTGGCGTAGCGGGGCAGGCTGAAGCCGGTGAGCAGCGGCACGTACCGCATCAGCTCCTCGACGGCCTTCGGGATCAGCTCGGGCCACTCCCGGAGGCGCTTCAGCTCGGCGGGGTTGACCAAGAGTTGGTGGAAGAAGTTGCCGATCTGGTTGGTGGTCGAGACGAAGCCGGCGATCAGCAGGTCGCAGGCGATCGAGAGCAGCTCCTCCTCGGTGATCAGGCCCTGCTCGCGGCAGGCCCGGACCAGGACGGTGAGCAGGTCCTCGCCGGGCTCGCGGCCGCGCAGGTCCAGCACGCCGGCCATGTAGGCGATGAACGCCTGCCCCTCGGCCACGAGCACCTCGGCGGGGGTGACGGCGGAGAGCACCGTCTCGGCCCAGTCCCAGAGCATCCGGTGGTCCTCGGCGGGGATGCCGAGCACCTCGCAGATGATGGTGGTCGGCATGGGGATGGCGAAGTCCTCGACCAGGTCGGCCGGCCGGCCGACGGCCACGAAGGCGTCCACCAGCTCGCCGGCCAGCTCGCGGGCCCGGGCGCGCAGCCGCTCGATCCGCCGGGCGCTGAACTCCCGGGCCACCAGCGAGCGCAGCCGGGTGTGTTCGGGCGGCTCGGTGGAGAACAGGCCGGCGCCGGTCCGGGCGACCGGCCGCATCCGGGGCTGGTCCTGGCCCATCGCCTCGGCGAGGCTGAAGCGCGGGTCGGCGAGCACCGTGCGGACGTCCTCGTAGCGGGTCACCAGCCAGGCGCCGTCACCGTACGGCAGCCGGACCCTGGCCGGCGGCTGCTCGCGCAACTCGGCGTAGTGGGGGTGCAGTTCGAGCCCGCGCGGCTCGAAGGGGTAGGCCAGCGGCTGGCGCTGCCTGAGCATGGGGCGGTCCACCTCTCGTGGGGGGGCTGGCGGGCTTCGGGGGGCGGGTGCCGGTCTCAGGAGCCATCGGCGCCGCCTCCGGCGAGGACGGCCCGGGCCAGCGCGGCATTGCGCGCGCCGTACTCGCGGTCGAGCATCTCGGCGTGGGTGCCGAAGCCCTGGAACACCGCCGTCCCGGTGGCCGAGCTGCCGTGCCACGCCCCGTGCTCGCCGGCCGCGTAGCGGGCCGCGGTGGCCTGGTCGGAGATCACGCTGACCGGCGCGCTGATCACCCCGAGGTTCGGCGTCCGGCTGCAGAACTGCAGGTAGTCCCGGGCCTGTTCGCGGGTCTCCCGGGCGACGATGTCCGAGCCGGTGTGCCGCTGCAGGTGCTCGGCGAGCTCGCGCTCGAAGGCCCGGACGTGCTCGTCGCCGAGGGTGAAGGACTCCATGATCCGGTGCGAGTCCATGATCACCACATGGGGCACCGTCCGGCCGCGCCGCTCCAGCTCCTTGGCCACCTCGAAGGCGAGGTTGCCGCCGAGCGAGTAGCCGAGCAGGGCACACGGCCCTTCGGGCTGGATGCTCCCGACCAGGTCGGCGTAGCGGTCGACCTTGTCGTCGCCGGCCACGTAGTTGAAGGCGACCAGCCGGTACTCCGGAAGGTGTGCGGCGAACTGCCGGTAGACCAGGCCGTGACCGCCGGCCGGGGGGAAGCAGAAGACGGTCTGCTGCTGCTCCTGGTTGAACCGGAGGTACGGCCGGCCGCCCTCGATCCGGCCGGTGACGATGTGCTCCACGGTCCTGGCCATCCCGTGCAGGGTGGTGACCTTGAACAGCAGGCTGACCGGGATGCTGACGCCGAACTCGGCCTGCAGGCCGTGGATCAGCTCGATCAGCCGGATCGAGCTGCCGCCGCACTCGAAGAAGTCGTGCTGCAGGCCAAGCTCCTCGATGCCGAGCAGCGCCCGCCAGTGCTCGGCCATCCGGACCTCGTAGAGGGTGACCGGCGGTTCACCGGCCCGCTCGGCGGCGTCCGTCCGGGGCGCGGGCAGCGCGGCGACGTCCACCTTGCCGTTGGCGGTGAGCGGCAGGGCGGGCAGTTCGGTGAAGTGCGCCGGGATCATGAAGGTCGGCAGGTAGCCGGCCAGGTGGCGGCGGAGCTCCCGCCGGTCCAGCGTCCGCCCGGGGGCGGGCACGCAGTAGGCGCAGAGCACGTTCTCGCCGCTGCGGTCGGGCCGGACGGTGACCACCGCCCGGTCCAGCCCGGGCCACGCGGCGAGCTGGGTCTCGATCTCGCCCGGCTCGATCCGGTGGCCGCGCACCTTGGCCTGGGAGTCGGCCCGGCCGAGCAGGTGCACCCCGCCCCCGGCGTCCCAGCGGGCCAGGTCCCCGGTGCGGTAGAGCCGGACCGGACCGGTCCCGTCGGCGCCGCCGAGCGGCAGGGTGACGAAGCGCCGGGCGGTCTGCTCCTCGTCCCCGACGTACCGCGTGGCCACCCCGGAGCCGCCGATCCACAACTCCCCCGGCACACCGGGCGGGACGGGCCGGCCGTGTGCGTCCAGCAGGTAGAGCGCGCTGTTCGGGAAGGGCCGCCCGATCGGGACCATCCGGCCGGGCTCCAGGCCGTCCACCGGGCCCTCGAAGTACGCGCTGTCGATGGTCGCCTCGGTGAGGCCGTAGGAGTTGACCAGGCGGGTCCGCGGGCCGCAGAGCGCGCGCAGCCGCCGGTACTCCGCGACCTTCCAGACGTCCGAGCCGACCACCAGCAGCCGCATGAAGTCCAGCCGCAGGCCCGACCGTTCGCAGTGGGCGGCCACCGTCCGGACCACCGCCGGGACGAACTCGCCGGTGTCCACCCGCTCGGTCCGCATCACCTCGTAGAGCCGGGCGGTGTCGAACAGCAGCTCCCGGCCGACCAGTACCAGGGTCCCGCCCGAGCAGAGCGCGCGGACGACGTCCCCGGTGAAGACGTCGAAGGAGGGGCCGGCCATCTGGAGGTGGACCCGGGCGTCGGTCTCCAGCCGGTACTCGGTGCGCCAGGCCTGGTAGGCGGAGGCGAGGTTGCGGTGGGAGACCTCGACCGCCTTGGGGCGGCCGGTGGAGCCGGAGGTGTGGATCACGTAGGCGGGGGCGTCCGGGTCGGCCGACGCGTCCCTGAACCCTCCGGCGCTGCCGCCGGCGGGGTCGCCGGTGGAGTGGCCGGCGGAGCCGACGGCGGACCCGGGCCCGGGGAGGTCCAGCCAGGCCGGGGCGACCACCCTGACGGGCAGCCCGGCGAACCGCTCCGGGTCGCCGACCAGCAGTCCGGCGCCGGCGCTCGCCACCAGGTACGCCAGCCGGTCGGCCGGGTGGCCGGGGTCGAGCGGCAGGTAGGCGGCACCGGTGCGCAGCACCGCCAGCAGGGCGGTGATCAGCTCCGGCGACTTGTCCAGGCAGAGCGCCACCACCGATCCGGGCCCCGCGCCGAGCTCCCGCAGCCGGGCGGCCGCCCGCCCGGAGCGCTCGGCCAGTTCGCCGTAGGCCATCCGGGCGGCCGGTCCGGACCCGGCCGGGGCGACGACGGCGGGCGCATCCGGGGCGGCCGCGGCGGCCCGCAGGATCAGCTCGTGCACCGGCTCCTCGTGCGCCACCCGCCGGTCGGCCCCGCTCCACCGGTGCAGCACCCGGGCCCGCTCGTCCCGGCCCAGCAGCTCCAGCCCGGTGGCCTTGCGGTCCGCGCCCGCCGTGGTCAGCCCGTCCAGCAGGTTGACGTAGTGGCGGGCGAGCCGGGCCGTCGTCTCCGGCAGGAAGAGGTCGGTGTTGTACTTGAGGACGCAGTGGAACCGCCGCTCCGCCTCGTCCTCGTAGGCGGACAGTGTGAGGTCGAACTGCCCCTCCTCTTCGGGGAGTTCGATGTACTCCAGGTGGTAGCCGTACTTCTCGGCGGCCACCTTGTGGTGGAGCAGGATGAACATCGCCTGGAAGACCGCCGAGCGGCTCGGGTCGTGCTGCAGCCCGAGCTTCTCCACCAGCAGCACGAACGGGTACTCCTGGTTGTCCAGCCCGCCCAGCACGGTGGCGCGGACCTGCGCCAGCAGCTCGGCCACGGTCGGTGCGCCCGCCAGCGAGACGTGCAGCGGCAGCGGGTTGACGAAGTAGCCGTAGACCCCGGCGAACTCCTCGTCGGTGCGGCCGGTCACCGGGCTGCCGACGATGATGTCGTCCTGGCCCGAGTACGCGTGCAGCAGCAGGTAGTAGGCGCTGAGCAGCACCATGAAGACGGTGACGTTGTGCGTGCGGGCGAGCGCGTGCACCCGGGCGCTCAGCTCCTCGTCCAGGACGAAGAACTCGGAGGCGCCGTTGTGCGTCTGCACGGCAGGGCGCGGCTTGTCGGTGGGCAGGCCGAGGACCGGCACCTCGGCGGGCAGGTGCGAACGCCAGTAGTCCAGCATCCGCGGCGCCTCACGGCCGGCCAGGAACGCGTTCTGCCGGTTGAGGAAGTCCAGGTAGCGGGCGCCGACCGGGGGCAGTCCGGGCGGCCGGCCCTGCCGCAGCCCCTCGTAGACGGCGAGCAGCTCCTCGATGAAGGTGAAGGTGGAGATCGCGTCCGAGACGATGTGGTGGACGGCCTTCATGATCACCCAGCACTCCGGCCCGCGCCGGAACAGCCGGAACCGCACCAGCCGGTCCCGCTCCAGGTCGTACGGCCGGCGGTACTCACGCACGATCAGGTCGTGGATCCCGGGCCAGTCCAGGCCCTCGACGTCGAAGACCCCGAAGTCCGGCTCGACGGCGGCGGAGATCCGCTGGACGGGCCGGCCGCCGTCGAGCACGAAGTTGGCCCGCAGGCTGGGGTGGCGCTCGACCATCGCCCGGAAGGCCGCGGCCATCAGCTCCGGCTCCAGCTCCACCCGGACCTCGACCGCGCCGCCGATGTTGTACGCGAAGCCGTCCGGGTTGAGCTGCTTGAGGAACCAGAGCGCCTTCTGGTTCTGCGTCAGCGGATGGTCCGACTCGTCCTCGTACCGGACGACCTCCGCCCCGGCGCCGCCGCCGTCCTCCTCGTCGAGCAGCTCGGCCACGCCCGTCTGCAGCTGCGCGACCAGCTCGGCCACCGGCGCGTCCGAGAGCAGCGCCACCACCGGGAGGGTGGTGCCGAGTTCGGTGGTGAGCCGGGCCCGCAGCTCCATCGCGAGCAGCGAGTCCAGGCCGAGCCCGCTCAGGCCGGCGACGGGCCCGATCTGCTCGGCCGGCACCCGCAGCACGGCGGCGGCCAGCGCGGTGAACCGCTCGGCGAGCAGGGCCGGGCGCTCCTGCTCGCCCGCCGCCCGCAGCGCCTCCAGCAGGCCGCTCTGCCGCGGCGCCGGGGCGCTCTCCCGGGCGGCGGCGGCCAGCTCGGCCACCAGCGGCGGCGGGGCCGGGTACCAGGAGAGGAAGACCGGCCAGTCGACCACGGTGGCGACCAGCAGCTGGGCACGGTCCTGGCCGAGCACCCGCTCCAGTACGGCCATCCCGGCCACGGGCGCGAGCGAGCTCATGCCGCGGCTGTTGCGGTAGTGGCCGACCAGGCCGAGCTCCTCGATCATGCCGGTGGCCCAGGGCCCCCAGTCGAGGCTGAGCGCGGGCAGGCCGAGGGCCCGGCGGTGGTGCGCCAGCGCGTCCAGGAAGGCGTTCCCGGCGGCGTAGTTGGCCTGGCCGGCGGTGGTGAGCAGCGAGGCGATCGAGGCGAACAGCACGAAGTGGTCGAGCGGTTCGCCGGCCAGCTGCCGGTGCAGGGCGAAGGCGCCCAGCACCTTCGGGCCGTGGACGGCGTCGAACACCTCGCGGTCCAGCTCGGGCACCAGGGTGTCGCGGACCTGCCCGGCCAGGTGGAAGACGCCCCGGACCGGCGGCGACTCCAGGGCCCGGTACCCGGCCAGCCAGGCGGCCAGCGCCGCCTCGTCCGTGACGTCCAGCGGCGCCGGGACGGGCTGCGCGCCGAGCGCCTCCAGCTCGCGCAGGAAGGCGGTGGCCCGGCCGGCCGGGCTCTCCGGGTCGAGATCGCGCCACTGCTCGCGCGGGGGCACCGGACTGCGGCCGACCAGGATCAGCCGGCGGGCGCCGCGGCGGACCAGGGTCCGGCAGAGCAGCCGGCCGAGCGCGCCGAACGCGCCGGTCACCAGGTAGGCGCCGTCCGGGCGCAGGCTGGGCGGCAGCGGCCCGGTCAGGCCCTCGGCCGGGCGCAGCCGGCTGGTCAGCCGGCGGCCGGACCGCAGGGCGATCTCGTCCTCGTCGGCGAGCGCGAACTCGCGCAGCAGCGCCGCCGCCTCCTCCGCGGGCGGCCCGGCCGGCCCGAGGTCGACCAGCTTGCCGGGGTGGCCGGGCAGCTCCTGGTGGCGCAGCACCCGGCCGATGCCCCAGGCCGGGGCGCCGAGCGGCTCGACCGGCTCGCCGGGGGCGGTCGCCTGGGCGGCGCGGGTGACGATGTGCAGCCGCGCCTCGGGGAGTTCGCCGGGCAGCAGGGCGGCGAGCGCGACCAGGCTGTACGCGCCCGCGCCGGTGTGCCCGGCCACGGTGGCGTGGTCGGCGTCGGCCAGCGCGGGCCGGTCGAGGTTCCAGAGGTGGACGACGGCGGCCGGGTCGGGGTCGCCGGCGGCCCGCTGCCCGGCCAGCAGCCGGCGGAGGTCCTCGGCGGATCCGGGCTCGACGGTGGCCGCGGCCCCGTCCGGTCCGGCGGGCCGGTAGCCGGTGCCGGGGTGGACCAGCCGGCAGCTGCCGCCCCGCGCGGTGATCCGGGCGGCCAGCTCCTCGGCGACGCCCCGGGCGTCGGCGAACAGCAGCCAGTGGTCGGGGTGTTCGGCCAGCAGGTCGGGGGCCCCGGACGCGTCCGGCAGTTCCCTCCAGACGGGCTCGGCGAGCCAGCCGTCGATGGTGGCGAGGCCGACGGCGGTGGCGGCCTTCTCCACGTCGGCGGCGCGGAAGCCGGTGACCCCGCCGAGCGGGCGGCCGTCCTCGTCGTGGACGGCGATGTCACCGACCAGTTCGTCCCCGCCGTCCCGGGTGACGGTGGCGTGCACCCAGAGCGGGCGCTCGCCGACCGCCTCCACCCGGACCTCGTCGATGGCCACCGGCAGCCTGATCCCCGCTCCGGCCGGGCCGTCCGCCAGCAGCTGCGGCGTCAGCAGCGTCTGGAAGAAGGTGTCCATCAGCACCGGGTGCACCTGGTGGCCGGCGCCCTGCCCGGCGACCGCCGCCGGCGGCCGGACGGCGGCCAGTGCCTCGTCGGGGCCGATCCAGACCTCGTGGATGCCCTGGAAGGCCGGGCCGTAGTCGTAGCCGAGCGCGGCCAGCGCGGTGTAGCAGTCGGGCCCGGACAGGTGCCGGGCGGCGCGGGCGCGGACGGCGCCGACGTCCAGCCGGTGGCCGGGGCGGTGCCGGCGCTGGCCCGGCCGGACGGTGCCGGTGGCGTGGACGGTGCGCTCGTCGTTCCCGGTGGTGACGGTGAAGGCGCCGTTCTCCGCGGAGAGGGTGAGCCGGACGGCCCGGCTCCCGTCGTCCGGCAGGAACAGCGCCTTGCGCAGCTCGATGCCGGCCAGCGCCGCGTCGGTGCCCCCGGTCAGCGCGCGGACCGCCTGGACGGCCATCTCCAGGTAGCCGGCGGCGGGGAAGAGCACCCGGCCCTGGATCCGGTGGTCCTCCAGGTAGGGCAGCGCCTCGGCGTCCGGCCGGGCCTCCCAGGCCGGTTCGGCACCCACCAGGCGGCGGCCGAGCAGCGGGTGGTCCTGCCGGCCCTGCCGGACCTGCTCGACCGGGCGGGGCTCGACCCAGTGCCGGTCCCGCCGGAACGGGTAGCGCGGCAGCGGGACCGGCCGCCCGGCGGGCTGCAGCACCGACCAGTCGACCTCGACGCCCAGGTTGTGCAGCGCGGCCAGCGAGGAGGTGAAGGTGACCTGCTCGTCCTCCAGCCGCCGGATCGACGGCAGGGTGCACACTTCGGGGCGGTCGGCGGCGGGGCGGGCGGCGTCACCGGGGCGGGCGGCGGCGGCCGGGCGGGCGGCTGCACCCGAACGGGCGGAGCGGGCCTCCACCGTCTCCTGGATCGCCCGGCCCAGCACCGGGTGCGGCCCGAGCTCCAGGAAGAGGCTGAACCCGTCGTCCGCGAGCCGCTCGACCGCCTGCTGGAACCGGACGCCGTCGCGGACGTTGCGCCACCAGTAGGCGGCGTCCAGCTCGGTCCCGTACGCCGTGCCCTCCTGCCCGGTGAGGTAGAGCGGCACCTGCGCCGGCCGCGCCTTGAGGTCGGCCAGCGACTCCAGCAGCTCGTCCTTGATCAGCTCCATCCGGGCACTGTGGTAGGGCACTTCGACGGCCAGCGGACGGGCGAAGACCTGCTCGGCGGTGAGCGCGGCGGCCAGCTCCGCCAGCGCCGTCCCGTCCCCGGCCAGGGTGAGCGAGGCCGGGCTGTTGACCGCGGCCACCGAGACCGCGTCGCCGTACCGGCGGATCCGGCGGACCGCCTCGGCCTCGGAGAGCGCGACGGCCAGCATGCCCCCCGTCCCGGCCAGCCTCTGCTGCAGCCGGCTGCGGTGCACCACCACCTTGACCGCGTCGGCCAGGTCGTAGACGCCGGCCTCGTGGAAGGCGGCGACCTCCCCCGTGCTGTGGCCGACGACCGCGTCCGGACGGACACCGCGGCTGCGCCAGAGCGCGGCCAGGCCGCTCTGGACGGCGAAGTTGGCCGGCTGGGCGAGCCACGTCCCGCCCATCCGGGAGTCCGCCTCGTCGGCGGCCAGCTCGTCGAGCAGGGACCAGCCGGTGAGCTCGGCGAGGTGTGCGGCGCAGGCCTCGACGGCCTCCCGGTAGACCGGCTCGGTCGCGAACAGCTGCCGGCCCATCGCCCACCACTGCGGGCCCATGCCGGTGAACACCCAGGCCAGCCGGCGGTGCCGGGCCTCGCGGCGCCGGCCGGTCAGCACCCGGGGGTGCGGCTCGCCGCGCAGGTAGGCGGTGAGCGCCTCGTCCAGCGACTCCCGGGAGTCGTGCACCACGGAGAGCCGAGCCTCCAGGTGCTGCCGGCGGTGGGCCAGGGTGTGGCCGAGGTCGGCAAGCCGGACCGGGGCGCCGCCGCGGACCCCGGCCAGCTCGCCCCGGATACCGGCCGCCAGCTCGGGCAGCGCCGCGGCGTCCCGGGCGGTGAGCGGCAGCACGGTCCAGCGGGGCGGCTCTCCGGCCCCGGAGCGTGCCGGCGCGGGCTCCGGCTGCCCGGCGGGCTCCGGCGCGGGGGCGGCCTCCAGCAGGACGTGCGCGTTGGTGCCGCCGAAGCCGAAGGAGTTCACGCCGGCCCGGGCCGGTCCGTCGTGCGCGGGCCAGGGGGTGGGCTCGGTCGGGATCCGGTACGGCAGGGTGGCCGGGTCGATCGCCGGGTTGAGCCGCTCCAGGTTGATGTGCGGCGGGATCAGCCGGTGTTCGAGCGCCAGCGCGGACTTGATCAGCCCGGCCAGCCCCGAAGCCGACTCGGTGTGCCCGATGTTGGTCTTGACCGAGCCGACGTAGCACTCGTCGCCGGGACGGCGGCCGACCGCCAGCGCCCGGGCCAGCGCGTTGGCCTCGACCGGGTCGCCGACCGGGGTGGAGGTGCCGTGCGCCTCGACGTACTGGAGACTGCCCGGCGCGATCCCGGCCTCGGCGCAGACCCGCTCGATCAGGGCGACCTGGGCGTCCGGGTTGGGCACGGTGATGCCGTTGGTGCGGCCGTCCTGGTTGACCCCGCTGCCGATGATCACGGCGTGGACCGGGTCACCGTCGCGCACGGCGTCGGAGAGCCGCTTGAGCGCGACCACGGCGACGCCCTCGGCGCGCACGTAGCCGTCCGCCGCGGCGTCGAAGGTGCGTGACCGGCCCTCCGGGGAGAGGAACCCGCCCTTGGTCTCGGCGATCGTGTACTGCGGCGCGATGTGCAGCAGGGTGCCGCCGGCCAGGGCGAGGTCGGTCTCGCCGCGGAGCAGGCTCTGGACGGCGAGGTGGACGGCGACCAGGGAGGAGCTGCACGCGGTGTCGAGCGAGACGCTGGGGCCGCGGAAGTCGAAGCAGTGCGAGATGCGGTTCGACACCATCGTCATCATCGTGCCGGTGGCGGTGTGCGCCGCCAGGCCCTCGAAGGAGAGGTCCGAGAACTGCACGATCTTGTAGTCCAGGGTGAACGCGCCCACGTAGACGCCGACGTCACGCCCCGCCAGTTCGGCCGGCTTCTGCCCGCCGTCCTCCAGCGCCTCCCAGGCCACCTCCAGCAGCTTCCGCTGCTGCGGGTCCATGTGGTCGGCCTCGCGGCCGCTGATCCCGAAGAACGCCGGGTCGAACTCGTCGAAGCCGTCGATGTAGCCGCCCCGGCCGCCGACCAGCCGGCCGGGCTTGGCCCTGTCCCGGCTGCCCAGGGTGGCCACGTCGTACCGGCTGCGCGGGGTCGGGGTGATGCAGTCCCTCCCCTCGATCAGGTTCTGCCAGAACGACCGGTGGTCGTTGGCGCCGCCCGGCAGCCGGCAGCCGATGCCGATGATGGCGATCCGCTCGGGGCGGGCGGAGGGGACAAGAGGGGCGGAGGACGGGGGATGAGGGGAATCGGGTGCTGCGGCGAGGCTTGAATCCGTCATGGTCGGGTCCTTGTGTCGCTGCGTTTCGCGCACGCGGCGGGTACGGGGGAGGGCCGCGCAGGCAGGGGACGGCGGCCGTGGACCGGTTCCCCCGGGCGTGCCGGAGGTCGGGCCGGCCGGGAGGGACAGGCGGGCCGGAAGGGGAGTCGAGCGGGACGGCGGGGTCGGGCGGGACGGCGGGGTCAGGCGGGAGCGTCGTCGGCCCGGGCAGGCCGTCGCCAGGGTTGGAGGTGACTGGCGATCACCTCGTGCGTCCGGGGGAACTCGGACGGGTGCTGCAGCCCCACCGCGACCGGTCGGCGGCCCGGCCGCCAGGTGAAACTGCCGAAGACGTGGTCCCAGACGGAGAGGTCCGAGCCGTAGTGCCCGGCCTCCGCCAGGTCGACGCTGTGATGCAGCCGGTGCTGCTCCGGGCCGGCGAAGACGTGGTTGAGCGGTCCGATCCGGACGTCGATGTTGGCGTGCACGAAGTAGCCCTGGGCGACCACGAACAGGCCGACCACGAAGACCGACTCCGCCGAGAACCCGGCCAGTGCCAGCGCGAGTTGGACCGCCCCCTGGGTGACCAGCACGTCGAGGACGTGGTTCACCCCGTTGTTGGCGACGTTGACCTTCCCCGGCACGTGGTGCACCCCGTGCAGCCGCCACAACCAGGGATTGCGGTGGCTCCACCGGTGCATCAGGTAGTTGGCCAGCGAGCCGAGCAGCAGCGCCGCCGGGACCTCCGCCCAGAGCGGCAGGGCCGGGTGCGACGGCGCCACCCGCCCGACCGCGGCCGTCACCGGCAGCTGTGCCAGCCCTCCGCCGATCATGGTGAGCACGAAGTAGACGCCGTACCAGCCCCACTCGGCCGGCCTCGGCTGCCATTCCGGTTCGTACGGGATCAACCGCTCCAGGACCGCCAGGAAGCCGATCACGCCGACCAGGAAGAACTGGCTCGTCCGGCCGAGGTCCCAGCGCCAGCGCAGCGCGGCGACCGCTATCGACACGACCGCCAACAGCAGCGTCGGGTATGCGACATGACACAGCGCAGTGCGCAATTGCCCCCTCACGGCCACCCCCTCAGCGGTCCAGCACCGAACGATCACCGAAAGCAATCGTTCCGATACTAACGGTGGCCGGAAGGTGATGCGAGGCATTTTCGGGAGGAATCGCAAGCACCAAAGCTTGTCGGATAATAAATAGGGCCATCACCGGCCACTATGGCGAAGAATTCGCGTACATATCTTTATTTTCTGATCAGCAGACCCGCGCGCTTGACGCTGCGGATCACCGGCGCCGTCTCCAACGAGACGATCCCTTCCAAGGCCCCCAGCCGGTCCGTCAGATAGCCGTAGAACGCCTCGACGTCCCGGCAGACCAGGCCGGCCACCAGGTTCGCCGGCCCGGTGGTCGCGGCGGCGAAGCCCACCTCGGGGTGGTCCGCCAGCTCCTGGGCGACGGCCGTCAGCCGGCCCGGCGCCACGGTCAGCCAGCAGAACGCCTCGATCTCGAAGCCGAGCTGCCGGGTGTCCACGTCCACGTCGAAGAAGAGCAGTCCGGACCGGGTCAGCGCGGCCAGCCGACGTCGCACCGTCGCCTCCGGACCGCCGGTCCGGGCCGACAGTTCGGCCAGCGGCGTCCGCCCGTCGACCGCGAGCGCCGCCAGCAACGCGCGGTCCAGCTCGTCCGGCACCACCGGCACCACCGCGCCCCCGGACTCCCCCGCCCCGCCGTCCCCCGCCCCGCCGTCCCCCGCCCCGCCGTCGCGCAGTCCTGCCGCCCGCAGCCGGGCCACCTGATCCGCGCTCAGCGCCGAGGTGCGCCCGCTCCACGCCGCCCGCCCGCCGACGAAGGTCCGCAACAGGTAGTGCGCACTGACCGAGAGCACCCGCGGCGTCCTCGGCAGCTTGCCCAGCAGCAGCTCCTCCCGGTCCGGCCGGGCCGGCGACCGGGTGTTGCAGACGATCTCGGCGCCGCCCGACAGCAGGCTCACCCAGGAGGTCTCCGGACGGCGGGCCAGCGCCTCCGCGATCGCCGCCGCCGCGTCCGGCACGCAGCGGACGCGGGTCAGCCAGTCGACCTCGCCGAGCATCCGCGCCCTGGTCCGCCCCACCACCCGCACCAGCCCCTCGGCGCGCAGGCGGTGGTAGCGGCGGGCCACGGTCTGGTCGGACACCCCGAGCACCTCGGCGATCCGCCGGAACGGCGCCCGGCCGTCCACGTGCAGGGCGTGCAACAGCGCGCGGTCCAGCGCGTCCAGCGTCACGGTTTCCACCGGCAGGACGGTACCCGGTGTCGAGATCCGTCGGATCGGGGCCGCTACCCGGCGCGCCCACCCGCCCCGGGCCGAAGGTGGCCGGGCCGGAACGCCCGGGCCGGAACGCCGGAACGCCGGCCCCGGCCGGCACGACGAGCAGTCTCAAGAGCAGCGAGGAGTACGGGGATGCGGAAGTGGTGGCCGCTGGTGGCGGTCAGCCTGGGGGTGTTCATGCTGCTGACCGACGTCAGCATCGTGATCGTGGCACTGCCGGACATCGGCACCGGGCTCGGCATGGACTTCACCGGGCTGCAGTGGGTCCTGGACGGCTACGCGCTCGCGCTGGCCGCCCTGATGCTGGGCCTCGGCGCCCTGGCCGACCGGCACGGACGCCGCCGCGTCTACACCGCCGGGCTGGCCGTCTTCGCCCTGGCCTCGCTGGCCTGCGGACTGGCCCCGAACGGCCCGGTCCTGGTCGCCGCCCGGGTGGTCCAGGCGGCGGGCGGTGCCGCCATGTTCGCCACCGCCATGGCCCTGCTCAACCTCGCCTACCAGGGCCGCGACCGGGCCGTGGCGTTCGGCGTCTGGGGCGCGGTCAGCGGCGCCGCGGCCGCCACCGGCCCGGTGGCCGGGGGCCTGCTGACGGAGTACCTGGGCTGGCGGTCGGTCTTCCTGGTCAACCTGCCCGTCAGCGTCGCCGCCGTGGCGCTCGCCCTGCGCACCCTGCCCGAGTCTCGCGACCCCGCCGCCCGCCGGACCGACCTGCCCGGCGCCGCCGCGTTCACCGTCGCGACCGGCGCCCTC
This sequence comes from Kitasatospora sp. NPDC047058, assembly GCF_040643935.1. Lineage (NCBI taxonomy): Bacteria > Bacillati > Actinomycetota > Actinomycetes > Kitasatosporales > Streptomycetaceae > Kitasatospora > Kitasatospora sp. NPDC047058. The sequence goes on from NZ_JBEYVJ010000009.1 coordinate 52,103, forward strand.
GTCCTGGTCCTGGTCCGCGGCGGCGCCGACGGCTGGACGTCGACGCCGGTCCTCGCCCTGGCCGCGCTCGCCGGCGCCGCCCTCGTCGCGTTCCTGCTGGTCGAGGCGCGCAGTCCGCACCCGCTGCTGGACCTCGCGCTGTTCCGCCGGCCGTCCTTCACCGGCGTACTGGTCTGCGGCCTGGTCTACTCCGCCGCCGCCTTCTCCTACCTCCCCTACACCTCGCTCTGGCTGCAGGCGGTGCTCGGCCAGGGCCCGCTCGCCGCCGGACTCACCCTGCTGCCGATGAGCGCCGTCGCCTTCGTGGTCTCCGCCGCGGCCGGCCGCCGGCTCGCCACCCTGCCGGCCGCCCTCCCGCTCGCCGGAGGCCTCGCCGTCATCGGCGCCGGCGGCCTCCTCCAGGCCACCCTGGACGGCTCGTCCGGCTGGCCCGCCCTGCTGCCCGGCCTCGCCCTGACCGGTCTCGGCGTCGGCGTAGTCAGCCCGATCCTGGCCTCGACCGCGATGGCCTCCGTCCCGCGGGAGCGCGGCGGCATGGCGGGCGGCGCCCTCAACACCTTCCGCCAGCTGGGCCAGGCGCTCGGCATCGCGGTCTTCGGCCTCGTCCTGCACGACGGCCTGCGCACCTCCCTGGCCGGCCACCCCGCCGTCCCCGACCCGGCCGCCGCCGCCCGCACCCTGAGCACCGGCCAGCTCCCGGCCGGGACCCCGGAGGCCCTGGTCCGCCCGGCCTTCGCCACCGCCCTCGACCACACCCTGCTGGCCGCCTCCCTCACCGCCCTGGCCGGCGCAGCCCTGGTGGCCGTCCTCCTCCGCCCGCGCCGCACCCCCGGCACGGCCACCGGAAACCCGGGCCCCACCCCGGCCGACCGCCTCCCCGCCCGCACCGGATGACCCGTCACCTCCCCGGCCGGCCCCACCCCCGGGCCGGCCCCGGAAACGCCGAAAGGCCCGGTCGGACTCATCCGACCGGGCCTTTCGCACCGGAGCCGCCTGCGGGATTCGAACCCGCGACCTACGCATTACGAGCCCGAGAGTGATCATGATGGCTGCTGCCAGCATCGATCACTTGGTGATGAATCCGCAGGTCAGGGCGTTGCAACGTGATCCAAGATCCCGTCCGAACCGGCACGTGCCGCCCGGTCCGCTCACGCATCGCTCACGCAATTGGGGTTGTCCTGCTGGAGGCTCTCGCCGGTCTACAGGATCGATGCCGACAGGGCTGGAGGTCTGTCGCAGACATGGCGAGGACGCCTCCACGTCGGCGACAACCAGTGACCGTTTACCAGCGTCCGGCCACCCGCGCGCAACGACAGACGAGATGTCAGACCCATCGCGCAGAATGGCGCCAGGCGGGAGGTCCCGCCACGCTTCTGACGAAAGAGAGATACGGCGTGGGCGTCCAGGACATCCAGCAGGCGGTCGAGGGCTTCTGGTCAGTGCGGGACCGCCAGAGGTCAACCCAGGGAAACAAGCACATGCAGCCCCTCGAAGCCCTGGTGAAGCGCCTCTTCATCGACTGTGGGATCCCCGAAGAGTGCATCAAGACCGGACAGCCCTACCTGCCCGGCTACTACCGCGCCCGCAAGCAGTGGGACCTGGTCGTGAAGTACAAGGATGTGCTGGTCGCCGCGTTCGAGTTCAAGTCTCAGGTCGGTAGCGTCTCGAAGAACTTCAACAACCGCTTCGAGGAGGCGCTGGGAAGTGCCACCGACATCGAGGCCGCCCAGCGGAAGTACGAGCAGAGCCCGTTCGGACAGGTACCACCGTGGCTCGGTTACGTTTTCGTCCTGCAGGAGACTGCCGAGACGGAGCAGGAAGGGAGGGACACCCGGGCGATGTTCCCGACCGATCCCGCCTTCGAGGGGCTTTCCTACAACCAGCGGTACCAGGAGATGATCCAGCGCTTCATCGGAGAGCGCGTCTACGATGCAGGCTGGTTCATCACGACGAAGCGTGTCGACGGGGACGTCAGCTACCTGGAGCCCCTGGCAACTGCAACGGCGAGTGTCCTTCAGGCAGCCATCGAGGGGCGCGTCAAGGTAGTGAAGGCGATGCTGAAGGAGTAGAACCGGCACGGCCTGGTGAGCACCCAGACGATGGTTGTCTGCGGGTGCTCACCGCGCCGGAGTGCATCCAACCAGCGTCCCTCAGCGGTCAGGCGCCAGCGGCTGGCTTCAGCTGAGATCACCAAAGAGCGGGGCCAACGGCCAACTCGCCTTGGGCAGCCCCAGCTCCTGCAGGTAGGTGATCCGAGCGTTTATGGCAGCCGAGAAGTGCCGCCAGTCGAGGCTGTCGACCGGCTCAGTCGGCTTGGGGTCGCTTGCCGACGAGGTGACGTAGCAGACAGCGTCGTACAGCTGCTCAGCCATGAGCCGCTGACAGAAGATCCCGAAGCGCTCCTGGTAGGACTTGCCGTGCCAGATGCCCTCGACAGGGAGAGCCCCGTCGGCCGGCTTGACCGGCCGACGCGATCCTTCCTCGTCCTGCATGATGAAGAAGTAGCCGAGCCAGGGCTTCTCGCCGGGGTAGAGGTCGGCCAGCGCTGCCCTCCGGAGATCGACGGCACTTCCGAGGGCCTCCTCCACCCGGTTGTTGTAGTTGTTGCCGAACGACGGACCACCGAGCGCCTTCATCTCGAAGGCTGCCACCAGCGTCTTCTCGTACGTGACGACAACGTCCCACTGCTTCTGGGGCCTGTAGTAACCCGGAAGCTCCAGACGCTGGGACTTGGTGATCCGGATGCTCTCAGGCGGATAGCCGGCTTCGAGGAAGAACTTCGCCAGGAGGGCCGCGATCGAATCGAAGTGCTTACCGCCTCTGACGGAACCCGCGGTGCCAGCGCCAACTGCGGCCTTGATCGTCGACTGTTCGTTCTGGGCCCGTTTGACACCCCAGTACGCCGCGATGGCGTCCTCGAAGTCCTGGCGGCTGACCGTCAAGTTCGGTTCCTCCTAATCGGGAAGCTCGGCAAGCCCGTAGACGCGCAACGCGGCCTCGGTAGCTGCCTTCACGTCCCGCTTGTCGAAGGCGGCTGCCAGGGCAGCCTGGTCCTCCTCGGCGATGGTTGCCGGGTCTGGCACGCGGATCTTGCGGAGGTACTGCGCCTGGAAGCGGAGCGTCCCCCCACGCATCTTGACCGCGTATGCCTCCACGAACGCCTCGGCCACCTTGGAGAGGAGCAGGCCACCGAGCACGCGCATGTCCCAGCCGTCCGAGACGATGAAGTACAGGTTGTGGTGAGGGTACAACTTCCCTTCGTCGAGCACCGGATGGATCGTCAGTTTCATGTCGGGGATGAGGAGCTTGGGCCGACTCGTCAGTCTGTGGTCGACCTTGTCGATGGTCTTGTACCAGCGGTCCGGCTGCTTGACTGCCACGTACCTCTTGCGCAGGGCACCGCTGTGCTGGCGGAAGTAGGCGGCGAGTTTCGGATAGGCCGCGAGGTCGACGAGTTCGCCTTGGGGGCTCCACGGATTGACCAGGCGGGAGCCACTCCAATCGATGGAGCCGCTAGTGGTGTCTCGGACCATGGCCAAAGGCAGGAGGCGGTCCGTCTCTACCAGCTCGGGATCATCGGTGATGAAGACCTTGTCCGCACCGGTGGCGATGCCGATGCCGACGCGGGTGCCCGTGGTCATGTCCTCCAGCAGGCGGAACCGGTCGCTGAGGTCTTCGAGGACAGCGAGCCTGGCCGGTGAGGCCGCCGGCCAGGAGTCTTCGCCGGGGAACCAGTGCGGTAGAGGGGCAGCCTGGAACGCGGCGGTGGCGATCGGCGTCCGGTCCTTGGCCTCGTACCAGGCGAGGAAGTCGCGGGCCTCTGGCTCCCCGAACGCGCGGGTCGTGTCAGCGGCAACCGCGCCGCCCTGTGCCTTGCGGGAAATGATCGTGATGGCGGGGTAAGCCGAGACCTGCTCCTGGAATGCGTCCACGTCGTGCATTACCAGCGCCAGGTCCATGCTGAACTGTCTCGTCACCAGCTGGCGGAGCTTACGGCCGTACTGGTTCCTCATCCAGCGGTCTGCGCAGATGAAGCCGAGCCGGCCCCCCGGCTGCAGGCTCCGAAGCGCCACCTCGTAGAAGCCGATGTAGATGTCGGCGCGGCCACCCATCGTGGAGCAGGCGCTGCGGTAGGCGTCCATCCGGTCGTCGGGGACATCCTCCAGCCTGATGTAGGGGGGATTCCCCACGATGAAATCCGCGCGGTGCTCGGCGTCGGCCTGGAGAAGGTAGTCGCCCTGCTTCACCCAGTTCGAAGCTACCTTTCGAGCGTCACCCCGCTCCCAGCCGTCATCCTGAAGCTGCTGCTCGACGAGTCCTCGGCTCTCGGCCACATTCCGCCCGAGCAGGTCGAAGGCCTGGACAGCGTTCAACCCATCGGTGATCGGACGACCGTGGGCTCGACACGAGGCACTGATCCGAGAAGCGATCACGCCGAGGAACGCTCCCGCACCACAAGCAGGCTCGACGACCTTCAGCTGGGCGAGGTCCTTGTCCGACGTGTAGCCGAGCAGATCGAGGATGAGCTCGACCACCCAGCGCCGGGTGAAGACCTCGCCATGCTCGACTGCTTCTGCGGGAACGTCGGACAAAGCCTGCTTGTCGATGTCGAAGAGCGTGTGAGTTGCCACGGCTCGACCATACAGCGGGTACCTCAGCAACCGTCCCAACCTCGACCAGGCGCGATGACATTGAGCATCAACCGGTAACTCTCTGCATCTGTGGTTGAGGTCGCGCGGCGGTCACCTCAACACCTAGAGATTCAGAGGGTCGCTCTGCGCGAGATCGTTGGTGATGTCGGGACCACCCGCCACCCACGGCCAGACTGGATTGCCATGCCTCCGGAAAAACAGGAAGGACCGGTCGGCGAGGAACAGCTTTCGGCTGGGCTTGTTATAGGTGAGCACGAGTGGCTGCACGCCGATCTTCACCTGAAGGCTGTCGATACGGTCGAGGGCCTGGGTCAGGTCAGAGGCCCGGATACCGGCCCCACCGGGATGAGACGCGATCCGCTGAAGCAGGGCTGCAGAGTCGATGCCATCGAGCAGCTCCTGATCGTTGGCATCGGTGACAGCTTCAAGCAGGTGTCTGTAGACCTCCAGCCCCTGCGGCAGTCGGCGCATACCTCGGACGAAGTTGTCAGCGAACGTCTCGAATCGTCCTTGCATCTGATCGGCAACGGCTTGACGAGCCACGTTGAGCGAGGCGCCAACGTCGAGAACGCGCCGCGCCCCTCCGAGCCCCGGGGAGGAGTAGACCTGCTCCGCAGTGCAGACCTGCTCGGCCAGTCGTTGGAGCAAGCCCACGTTGCCCGACGCTTCCCTGACCAACTCTGCGATCAAGGCCGGCTTGAATGTGATCTTGAGTGCGTCAGCGCCCTGCACTAGGACCTGGGTCAGCTCTGCATCGCTCCAGGTCAAGTGGATGTCGTCAACGCGCCCCTCAAGGTCGCCGTTGTAGTACGAGAGTAGGTGCGTCTTCGGCCATACCCCCACAATCACAACGAACAGCCCGTACTCACCCATTGCTTTGAGCATGAATGCGAGTTCACGCTGCACTGTCTCGTCGATGTAATGGAAGTCTTCCAGCACGAGCCGATGGTCGGACGCTGCGATCGTCGCCGCGACCCAGGCAAGATCGGCTGCGGTCTGGCCGACTGGCTGGAGCTCGGTTCCTTGCTGGGTCTTGGCCTTGGCGCCCAACTTACCGGTCAGCTTGAGCTTGGCGAGGATCTTGGCCCCCAGTTCGCCGGAGCCTGAGAAGTCGAGACTGCCCTCAAGGTCACGCGTTGTGGTCATCTTGAGCACCGCCTGCACGCCAATCCGCCCGAGCGCCTCCTGAAGGAGCGAGCTTGCCGTGGCGCCTGGCGTGCACTGGACGACAACGGTGGCCTCGCCGTCGAGGCCCTTGGTCCTGAGCCAGGTCTTTCCTTGCTTGCTGCCACCGTGGACCGCGATGTGCCGGTCAGCCGCGAGGGCCTGCCTGAAGCGGGCGTCAAGCCCTCCCCTGTCCACGTACGACTTCGAGCTGGAGTTGGCGCTAATCCCAAACACATCAGTCAAGTTGACCATTGAGCCATCATATGGGGTGTCTGCTCGCGAGCGCTCGATCGATCGCCACCGGCTCCCCACCTGACGAAGCGGCAGCCTGCCCCTCCGGCTCGTGTGACTGGTGGCGAATCACTCGCTCGCGCTGCTGACGGAGCAGCCGACGCATCTGAGTGGCTGTTGTCGTTCCGATCTTGAGGGGTGCCGGTCGAACGGGAGTCTCGATCGGGTGAGTCCGGCGGACGCCGTGCATGAAAGCAGGGCCTC